>NZ_JBEZDL010000063.1:0-1671 GCF_040648295.1 Amycolatopsis sp. NPDC049159 | reverse complement strand
CGAGTGCAGCAGCGAGCCATCCGCACCCCGGGAGAACATGTGCTCCTGGGTGCCGTAGCGGTAGGACGCCGACGCCGCGATGCCCTCGTCGCCGAGGGTGGCGCCCGGCGCCGTGCCGGAGTCGAAGCGGTAGAGGTCGTAGGTGTTCATCAGCGAGATGACCTTGTCCGCGTAGCTCGGGTCCGTGGCGTAGTGCCGGCCCACCTCGCGGATGAACGCCGCCGGGTCGTGGCGGTACGGGAGCGCGCTCGAGTAGGTCGAGCTGGTGGTGAGGAGCCGCCCGTAGTCGCGGAACGAGTTCTCCATCGAGTCGTACGAGCGGAAGTACGCGTTGACCGTGTGGCAGGGCGCCGGCACGCACTCGGTGGTCGGGTACGGCGCGCAGCCCTTCGCGAACGGGCCGGGGCTGGTCGGCGACGTGCACTTGAAGCCGAAGTAGTTCCGGTCGTTGACCGAGAGCGTGCTGCGGCCCCAGTTCGACTCCAGGATCGACTGGGCCGCGGTCACCGAGGCCGGGATGTCGAAGTCGTCGCGGACGCGCTGGGCGGCGGGGCCCGCCGCGGCGACGTAGTCGTCTTGGGCGCCGTCCTCGACGGCCGCGGATCTCATCGCGGCCGACCGCTGTTGTTCCTGCGTGGTCGTGCTCGTCCCCGGGTCGCCGGTCGTCGGCTGCCCGGCCGAAGCGGGCGCGACGAGAGCCAGCGTGCTGATCAACGCGCCGAGCCCGCCGACGGTGATCCGGGTGGTGGTGCGGGTCATGGTGTCCTCCAGGTCGTGGCGATGGGCCAAGCCTGGAAGCCCGGTCTCCAAGTCGACTCCAAACCGCCTGCAAGTCCCGTTGAAGCGGATTTGGGGCGGACTTGAAGCCTGCCGCGACACGGTTTCCCGGCGAGTCCGCCGCACCGAGAACGGCGGAGCGTTCACCCGGGAGGAAAACCCATGACCGTCCAGCGCACCGGTGCCGTCGTCGCCGCCGTGCTCACCTCGCTCGTGCTCGCCGGCACCGCCCCCGCGATCGCCCAGGCCCACCCGCTCGGCCCGGTGGCCGCGGCCGCCTACTACGACCCCGCCCACCCCGGCGCGCTGCCGCACGAAGGCACCGCCGGCGTGCCGAGCCACCCGAAGACCGCCGCCCGGGCGATGACCTCGGTCGAAAACGGCCAGATCACGCGCTCCGAAGTGCTGACCAGATCGAGGTCGTGGATCGACGAGCACGTGATGTACAGCCAGTCCGCGTACCACACCAACCAGTACGGCACCTACCGCCAGGACTGCTCCGGGTTCGTTTCGATGGCCTGGAACCTCAGCACGAGCCTGACCACCGCCACCCTGCCGTCGCGGATGGACGCCATCGGCTGGGCGGACCTGCGGCCCGGCGACGCGTTGTGGCGCAACGGCCACATCGCGCTCTTCCTCGCCTGGAACGACGCCGCCAAGACGCAGCCGATCGTCCGCGAGGAGTTCGACTACGGCAACCCGGCGGTCGAGCGGGCGTGGACCACGCAGTCCTACATCCGCACCTTCACCCCGATGCGCTACCGCAACATCGTCGACGACATCGGCCAGCCGGCCCCGATGGGCGACGAGGGGATCGCGGCGTCGGCGTCCTACCGCTACGGCACCCAGGAGCACATGTTCTCGAAGGGCGCCGACGGGTCGCTCTTGCACTCC
>NZ_JBEZDL010000062.1:0-1755 GCF_040648295.1 Amycolatopsis sp. NPDC049159 | reverse complement strand
AAGCTGGTGGACATCTTCGAGAAGATCGCGAAGGTGTTCGGCAAGGTCCTGGGCAAGGTCAGCGGGCTGGACGGGTTGAAGGTGAAGGAGGGCGGCTTCGTCCACAAGATCCCCCGGGGTGAGGGCGGGGTCCACACCCGGGCGCATGGCGGCGGGGATTCTCCGGACGGGGGTTCCGGCGGGGACGGTTCGCACTCCGGGGACGGGGATTCCGGTCACGCGGACGGGGATTCGCCGAGTTCGGACCCGATGAACACCGACTCCTCACCCGATGCGGGCTCCCGCCGCAGCCGCGACGGATCCAGTTCACCGGATGGGGATGGTGCTCCTTCGCACGCGGGCAAGGGGGATGGCTCACCGTCGGTGCACGGTGGTGACGGCTCGCCGGAGGGCAGCCCCTCGGCGGCGCGGTCGGGCGATGGTTCGCCTTCCCGTAGCGGGGATTCGAGCCCGTCGCACGCCGGGGACAACACGCCCTCGCACGCCGACGACGGCAGTCCTTCGCCCACCCGCGGCAGCGATGGAACGCCTTCGCACGCTGGGGACAGTGGTCCCTCGCCGACGCGTTCTCCTTCCCACACGGGCGATTCGAGTCCCTCGCGCGCGGGGGACAGTGGCCCGTCGCCCACCCGTGGCGGCGACAGCACGCCCTCGCACGGCGGGGACAGCAACCCGTCGCCCACCCGTGGCAGTGACAGCACGCCCTCGCACGGCGGGGACAGCAGCCCCTCACCTACGCGTGGCAGTGACGGCACGTCCTCGCACGGCAGCGACAACACACCGTCCCGCGGTGGGGACAGCAGCCCGTCGCCCACTCGCGGCAGCGACGGCACTCCCTCGCACGCCAGCGACAACACACCCTCCCGGCCGAGCGACAGCAGCCCCTCGCCCACCCGCGGGAGCGACAGCACGCCCTCCCACGGCGGGGACAGCGGTCCCTCGCCGACCCGCGGCAGCGACAGCACACCCAGCCACCCCGGGGGCAACAGTCCGTCCCCCACCCACACCGGGTCCTCGCCGGGCTCGCACGCCGGGACCGACACCCCCAGCAGCGCCGCACCTCCCCGCACCGACGGCACCACCTCCGCCAGCGGCACCGCACCCACCACCCCCCGCACCAACGACCCCGGAACCGTCCCCCCACCCCGCGGCGGAGACGGTGCCCCACCGCAAAGCGCCACACCCATGGCCGGCGGTGGAATGCCGCCCGGCGGCACACCCGGCAGTGGCGGTGGGCTCGGCGGCGGAACCCCGCGCACCGGCAGCACCGGGGGCTGGACCGGCACCCCGGGCAGCCCCGGCGCGCACATCGACGCACCCGCACGGCCCCGCACCGGCGCGGACCTGCCCACCGGCCGTCCCCGCACACCCGACGCACCCGCCCCCGCCGCCCGCGGCGGCTACGGGCCCGGCACCCACACCCCCGACACCCGCCCCACCGGGCACACCCCCGGCACCAACAGCGGCACCCACCCGCACGGCCCCGACGGCCACACACCCGGCACCGACGGCAGCACCCACGCACCCCACGACCACACCCCCACCGACCCCGACAGCACCCCCCACCACCACGACCCCGAACCCCCCACCCCCGACCAGATCAACGCACGCCACGCCGAAAACACCCCCGCCGGCAGCTCCTACCACGCCGACGACCCCGCCATGGGCGACCTCCCCCACCGCGTCCCACCCGACCCCCACGGCCGCTACACCGTCGACGTCCACGTCACCCCCGACGGACACGCACGCATCGGC
>NZ_JBEZDL010000061.1:0-2188 GCF_040648295.1 Amycolatopsis sp. NPDC049159 | reverse complement strand
GACGCCCTCCGCCACCACCGTGAGCCCGAGCGAGTGGCCGAGCTCGACGATCGAGCGGACCACCGCGAGGTCGCCGAGGTCGGTGCCCATGCCGAGGACGAAGCTCTTGTCGATCTTGACCTGGTCGACCGGCAGCTGCCGCAGGTACGCCAGCGACGAGTAGCCCGTGCCGGAGTCGTCCACCGCCAGCACGATGCCCAGCGAGTGCAGCTCGCGCAGGATCGGCAGCGCCTTCTGCGGGTCGGACATCACACCGGACTCGGTCAGCTCGAACGTCAGCAGCTCCGGCGGGATGCCGTGGTGCTCCAGCTCGCGGGCGACCTTGTCCGGGAAGTCCTCGTCGGCCAGGTTCCGCACCGACAGGTTCACCGCCACCGAGATCCGCAGGCCTTCGTCGAGCCACTTGCGGCAGCGCTTGAGCGCCTCGCCGAGCACGAACGACGTCAGCACGCCGATCAGGCCGGCCGCCTCGATGGCCGGGACGAACTCGTCCGGGCCGAGCCTGCCGAACTCCGGGTGCACCCAGCGGACGAGCGCCTCGACGCCGGCCACCTGCCGGTTCGGCAGGGTGATCTTCGGCTGGTAGTGGACGCTGACCTGGCCGTCCTCGAGGGACTGCCGGAACTGCGTGACCATCTGGAAGCGGCGCAGGAAGATCTGGCCCATGCTCGGCACGTAGCCGCGGACCTCTTCGCCGCCCTTCGTGGCGCGGACGGCGACGTCGGCGCGCTGCAGCAGGCCTTCGATGTCGACGACGTCGCCCGACTCCTCGGGGGTCGTCGTCGCGTAGCCGATCATCGCGTTCGCCTCGACCGAGAGCCGGTCGACCGGGTACGGCGCGGAAAGCCCTTCGCGCAGCCGTTCCGCGGCGTCGTGGGCCTCCTCCGGCGGGCAGCCGACGAGCAGGGCCGCGAAGGACGCGCCTTCCAGCCGGGCGAGCGGGACGTCGGGGCCGAGCGCGTCGCGGATGCGGCGGGCGGCGGCGATGACCATCCGGTCGGCCCACGCGTAGCCGAGCGCGTCGCTGACCGTGGAGAAGACGTCGAGGTCGATGCGCAGCACCACGGCGTGCGCGTAGTCCCGCAGCGGTTCCTTCGCCACCTGCCGGAAGCCCAGCCGGTTGAGGTGCCCGGTGAGCGGGTCGTGGTAGGCGTCGTGGCGCAGCGTCGCCAGCAGCCGCCGGTTGTCCAGCGACGTCGCGAGGTGGCTGGCCATCGTGCCGAGCAGCTGGACGTCGTACTTGCCGAACCCGCGCCAGCGCGAGAGCCGGTCGTGCGCCTCGACGACGCCGAGCAGCTGGTTCGCGCTGCGCAGCGGGACGACGAGCGCCTCCTGCGCGCCGCGGTCGAGCAGCGCCGCGCGGACGTCGGGGTTGGCCTCGGTGATCCGGAAGTGCCGGACGTGCGCGCCGGGCAGCCGCAGCAGCGGGTCGTCGGCGGCGGGGTCGGCGGGCGGCAGGTCGTCGCCCGCGACGACGACCCGCAGCGGGTCCTTCGCCTCGAGCCGCAGCCGGAGCACGACGCGGCCCGCGGCGAGCTGGTCCTTGATGCGCTCGGCGATCGTCGCCCACTCGCGGACGTCGACGCCGCCGACGAGCTCGTCGGCGCGGCCGGCCGGGCGGGCCGCGGCCAGCTGGCCCGAACGGGCGACCATCAGGCTGACGTCGGAGAGCGCTTCCATGTCCCGCTGCTCCCGCAGCAGGTCCGAATAGGCCCAGTACAACGCGGTCAGGCCGAGGAAGACGGCGAGCACCAGCGGCCACGCCTTGGGCGTGTTCGAAATGACGAGGTAGCCGGAGAGGCCGACGGACGCGTTGACGAAACCGACGACCAGGATCCGCGCGGTGAGCCGGACGGCGGTGCTGACCCGCATCCGGCGCCGCAGCACGCGGACCGCGGCCAGCGCGAGCAGCGTGCTCACCAGCGGCGCGGTCAGGGTGCCCGCCAGCGCGGCGACCCACGGGAACTTGTCGCCGCCACCCGCGCCGACGGCGTACTTGACCAGTCCGGCGACGGCGAACGCGCCGGTGATCTCGAGCAGGAACGCGCCCGCGTTGTAGAGGACGCGGCCGGAGACCTTCCGCGCGAGCAGCGTGCCGATGCCGGCGACCAGGTGCGCGGCCAGCACGACTTCGAACGGCGCGACGAAGAACCCGATGACGAGCGGGATCTCGGTGAAGGAGATGGTC
>NZ_JBEZDL010000060.1:0-2403 GCF_040648295.1 Amycolatopsis sp. NPDC049159 | reverse complement strand
ATGACCGACCCCGAGTTCGCCGACGCCACCTACATCGAGCCGGTGACGCCGGACTTCGTCGAGAAGGTCATCGCGGCGGAACGCCCGGACGTCACGACCCAGGTCAGCCGAACACGAACCAGAAGAACGACGCCGTCGCCTTCTTGCCGGACGCGTCGGTGACCGCCGGACAGCCCGCTCATGCTGTACGCCGTCCGGAGCTGGGCCGGGGTGTAGCCGCCCGCCGGTCCGGCGGGTCCGCTTGCCCGGCGTTCGTCGACGACCAGCCGGTCGTGCACCGACCAGAGGCGGAGCTGGTCCTCCGGCGGCGGCTTGAGCTCCAGGGACACCGGCCGGACCGACGGCCACAGCCGGCGCCGTTCCCGCAGCGGCGTGCGCGGCAGCGGGGGCAGCCGTCGCTCGGCCGGGCCCAGCAACGCCGTGAGCGCGCCCGGCGCCAGGCCCAGCACCTGCTCGAGCTCGACGACCGCCCGCACCGACGTCTCGCGCCCCGGCCGGGAGCGCCCGTGCCGCCAGTACGCGAGCGCGCTGCGCGAAACCGGCACCCCGCGCGCGGCGAGGTGCTCGCGCAGGCGGTCCAGGGTCAGCCCGGCGTCGCTGATGGCGGCGTCCAGCGCGCCGGCGAACGATTCGTCCACGGCTCCCACTGTCACGCCCGCGACGACGTCCGGACCAGCGCCTTTCGTCGGTTCCGAAACCCCGCGCGGGTGATCATCCTGGAGGGGTGACTCGGTCGCTTCCGGGATCGTTCGCGGTCACGCTGGACACCGCGATCGACGAATCCGGGCTGTCGCTCGATCGGCTCCAGCACCACCTGGCCGCGCGGGGCGTGCGCCTGTCGCGCTCGGCGCTGTCCTACTGGCGGCGGGGCCGCTCGCAGCCGGAACGCGAGACGTCGATGGTCGCCGTCACGCACCTGGAAGCGGTGCTGGGCCTGGCGGCGGGCACGCTGACCTCGCGGCTCGGGCCCAAGGCCCCGCGCGGGCGCTGGCTCGGCGAGCCCGCGTGCCGGATCGAGCGCCGCCGGCTGTGGCCGGAGCTGCGGACGCTGGCCGGTGAGCTGAAACCGCCGCCGGACGGCCAGCTGTCGTTCTGGTCGATCCACGACCGGATGCTGCTCGACGAGCACGGCTGCGAGCGCGCGCTGCAGGTCCGGATGGTCGCCGAAGCGGCCGTCGACGGCGTGGACCGGCTGATGACCTACTACCAGGCGGACGGGCCGCTGACCGCCGACCCGGCGTACCACCACGTCCGGTTCGCCCGGCTCGGGCGGGTCGGCGTGGACCGGGGCACCGGCATGGTCGCCGGCGAGCTGCGCCTGGACCACCCGATGGCGCTGGGCGAGGTGGCGGTCGTGGAGTACGAGATCCGGTTCCCGCCCGGCCCGCCGATCGACCACTACCACCGGCGGTTCACCCGCCCGGTGCCCGAGTACGTCTGCCAGGTGCACTTCGGGCCACGCGTACCCGGCAGCGTCCGGTCGTTCGAGCAACGCGGGCTCGGCGGCCCCGAACACCCGGGCACGCCACTGCCGGTCGGCGCCACGCACGTGGCCACGCTGGCGCTGCGCGACGTCCGCCCGGGCATCCGCGGCGCCGGCTGGCGGTGGTGAGCGCAATTCTGTGAACGCCCCGGCCCGACCAGGGGTTTCGGGTCGCCTGGCACGGGTCGTCCACAAAGGTCTGGGCCATTCGCGATCCCGCTCCTACCGTCACGGCGCGTATTCCTCCTCCCCCGCACCGGAAAGGGGCACCACCATGCGCCGACCCCTGCTCGTCTTCGCCGCCGTCCTCGCCTTCGGGATCTCCGGCACCGCCACCGCCACCGCGGCACCCGCGCAGCCGACGTCGATGGCGGCCGAGTTCGGCACCGTGCCGGCCGCCGCCACGGCGAGCACGATCGGGGACATCTACCCCGCGAAGTGGCGCAACGTCCCGCAGGACTCCGTCGTCGACGACTGGAACATGTACAACCGCGAGTGCGTCTCCTGGGCGGCCTTCAACATCGACCGCCACGGCGAGAGCGCGAACAACTACGGCGACGCGAAGTACTGGGACGACAACGCCCGCTACGACGGCTACCGCGTCGACAACTCGCCGAGCGTGGGGGCCATCGCCCAGACCGACAACGGCACCTACGGGCACGTGGCCATCGTCGACAGCGTCCACGGCGGCACGGTGACGGTCGAGGACTACAACTGGGCCGGCGACGGCCACTACCTGGTCCACGACGTCAGCACGTCCTCGTTCCGCTACATCCACTTCTACGGCTGAGGCACGCCAGCCGGTCGCGAGTGTTCAGGCGGGTTCTGACCCGCCTGACGTCGATCACGCCGAGGACGCCGATCACCGGGGTCGGCAGGATCGCCGTCGAACCGGTCTGGTTGAAGAAGCTCACGTTGCC
>NZ_JBEZDL010000059.1:0-4533 GCF_040648295.1 Amycolatopsis sp. NPDC049159 | reverse complement strand
GGCGTGCCGATCCTGCCCTGCGACAAAATTCCCGTCACCGACACCGGAACCACCTCGATCCTCGCCATGCGCACCGGCGAAGACGACGCCGGAGTCATCGGGTTACGCCCCCAAGAACTCCCCGACGAATACCAGCCCGGCATCAACGTCCGGCTCATGGGAACCAGCGACCGCGCGGTCACCTCATACCTCGTGTCCGCCTATCATTCCGCGGCCGTGCTGGTGCCGGACGCGCTGGGAGTACTGGACGACGTGGAGGTCGGGCGCGCATGACGACCATGGACGCACGCACCGCGGCACGTTCGCTCCCGGACGTGCTCGCGTGGAGCAAGAGCCTCGTCGACCCGGCGCTGCGCACCGCCGCGGAACGCCTGCCGGACATGATGCGGCGGATCGCCGGCTACCACTTCGGCTGGTGGGACGCCCAGGGCGAACCGTCGACCGCGGACGGCGGCAAGGCGCTGCGGCCCGCGCTGGTCCTGCTGTGCGCGGAGGCCGCGGGCGGCGACCCGGTGGACGCGGTGCCCGCGGCCGTCGCGGTCGAGCTGGTGCACAACTTTTCGTTGCTGCACGACGACGTCATGGACGGCGACACCACCCGCCGCCACCGCGCGACAGCGTGGACGGTGTTCGGCACCGGCGCCGCGGTGCTCGCCGGGGACGCGTTGCTGAGCCTGGCGTTCGAGGAGCTGACCCCCGACGGCGCGAAAGTGGTGTCCCAGGGCGTGCTCGAACTGCTGGAAGGCCAAGCCGCCGACCTGGACTTCGAGCAGCGCGACGACGTGACGCCGCCGGAGTGCGTCCGGATGGCGACGGGCAAGACGGCGGCCCTGATCGGCGCGGCCTGCGAGCTCGGCGCCATGCACGGCAACCGCCCGCCGGCCCGGTTCGGCGAGTTCGGCCGGTCGGTGGGCTTGGCGTTCCAGCACGTCGACGACCTGCTCGGCATCTGGGGCGACCCCGCCGAGACGGGCAAATCGGTGTACTCGGACCTGCAGAGCCGCAAGAAGTCCCTCCCGGTGGTGACGGCGCTGTCGTCGGGCACCGAGGCGGGCGCGGAGCTGGCGACGCTCTACGAGGGCACGGACCCGCTGGACGAGGCGGAGCTTTCCCGCGCGGCCGCGTTGGTGGATCTCGCGGGCGGCCGCCAGTGGAGCCAGGCCCAGGCGTCGGCGCTGGTGGCGAAGGGACTGCGCGAACTGGCGTCGGTCAACCCGGTCCCGCGCCCGGCGGCGGAACTGGCCGCACTGGCCCGGCTGATCACGACCCGCACGCACTGAGGCGGGGACGGCTCGCGCGCGGGGCAGGCGCGCGTTCGGGGAAACACGTGCGGTCGGCGCGGCCGCACGTGTGAGCCTGAAGAGACGGCCGGCTCGCCCGCGGGCAGGCGGGCGAGCGGCATCCGTGGCCGGCGGGACACCCCGCCGGCCACACGCGTGATCGGCGCGGCCGCGCGGCCGGGCCACGCGAGTGATCGGCAGCCGCCCGCAATCGCCCGCCGGGCCACACGAGTGATCAGCAGCCGCCCGCAATCGCCGCCGAGCCACGCGCGTGATCGGCAGCCGCGCGCAAATCGCCCGCCAGGCCACACGAGTGATCGGCAGCCGCCCGCAATCGCCCGCCGGACCACACGAGTGATCAGCAGCCGCCCGCAATCGCCCGCCGGACCACACGAGTGATCAGCAGCCGCCCGCAAATCGCCGCCGGGCACGCGCGTGATCAGCGCGCCCGCACGCGGCCGACAGAGCAGCCCGGATTGCCTCGGGCGCGAGTTCGGCAGTCAGCCCCCCACAGCCGGCGGTGCAAACCCAGCCAAGCCAAGCCCGAACTCGCGACCGCCTGCCCACGCACGCGTGATCGGCACGACCGCGCGAGGCCGGCGGACCAGCCCCGGCCGCGAGTCCGGCGCGCCAGCCCAAGCCCAGCCGGCGGTGCGAACCGACCCGGCTCAGGGCCGCTCTACTTGCCCGGGCGAGTCAGGCCGTCCTTGTCCGCGCCCAGGCTCAAGATGTTCTTGTCCGTGTCCCCCAAAGCCTTCGTGACCGGCCCGGACTTCTCCGAAGTCGACAAGTCGACCAGCCTGATCGGCGCGTCCAGCTTGATCAACGTGGGCACGTACTCCGCCTTGTCGACCTTCCACCGCTCGCCGTCCCGCACGAAGCGGAACCGCGCCGCCGCGCCTTCCTCCGTGTCGCCGCGGGGTTCCGAGTGGCGGGCGACGCTGTTGCCCAGCCCGTAGGCCACCCACTTGCCGCCGAGCTTCTCGAACGGCTGGACCACGTGGGCGTGGTGGCCGATGATCAGGTCGACGTCGTCCGACGCCAGGATCTTCTTCGCCTGCGAGCGCTGCTCCGCCGTCGGCTCGTGCTGGTACTCCACGCCCCAGTGCAGGCTCGCGATGACGACCTGCGCCCCCGCCTCGCGGGCCTTGCGGGCCGCCGACAGGACGTCGTCGACGTCGATCTGGTTGGCCAGCCACGGTTTGCCGGCCGGGACCTTGATGCCGTTGAACCCGAAGGCGTACGACACCTGCGCCACCTTGACGCCGTGGACGTCCATGACCAGCGGTTTCGCCGCTTCCGCCGCCGACCGGGCCGAGCCCGTGTGCTTGATGCCGACGGCGTCGAGCTTGTCCAGCGTGCGCGAGACGCCGGCCGCGCCCTGGTCGATCGTGTGGTTGGACGACGTCGAGCACGTGTCGTAACCGGTGTCCTTGAGCGCGTCCGCGATCTCCGGCGGCGCACTGAACGACGGGTACCCGCTGTACGGCCCGCCTTCCGGCGCGAGCGGCGTCTCGAGGTGGCAGATCCCGAGGTCGGCACCGGAGATCAGCGGCTTGACCCCGGCCAGCAGCGGGCGGTAGTCGATCTTGCCGCCGCCGTCGGCCTCGGCCTGCTCGGTCAGCGCCGGGTGGATCAGGACGTCGCCGGTCGCGACGACGCTGAACGACCCGTCGGGGGCCGCCGCCGAAGACGAGGCCGTCTCCGGGAACGGGGTCGGCGCCGGGCCGGACTGCTGCGGCGTGCCGCTGCACCCGGCCACCAGGACGGCGACCCCGGCGAGCGCGGCGACGCGGTGCTTCGTCATCGGTCCCCCTCCTGACGTGGTCCGGCCATCCTGCCAGCCGGGCGAACCCGGCAGAGAGGGCATCCCGGTCATCCAAAACTCCCACCACAGTCGACAACACCGATCAGAACATTCGCACAGGACAAAACTGGACAACGCGCAGCCCAGCGGGGAAAAAATACGATAAATGACCCTGACGTGTGCCACGATGCAACTACTGAGAGTAGGTCTCGCTCCGCTAACTGCGGCTTGACGCTCCACGAACGGGTGTTTTGTAATACCAGTCACTCGGAAGTAACCGAGCCGCAACACTCGTCCCCGGTCCCATGGGAGCACTCGATGTCCACATACCCGCACAGGTCTCGCACCTGGAGCGTTGTTGGTTGTTGTTTGATTTCCGGCGTCCTGATGGCCTCGTGCTCCTCCGGCAAAGACACGGCGGCACCGCAACAGCAGGCTCCGGCCACCGGCAAGATCACGCTGTACTACCTGCAGAAGCAGGGTGACCAGCAGTACTTCGTCGAGCAGGCGCAGGGGGCCCAGGAGAAGGCCAAGGAGCTCGGCGTCGAGCTCAAGGTGGTCAACCTCGGCCAGGACGCCAACAAGGCGATCACCGAACTCGACGCCGCGGTCGCCCAAGGCGCCAACGGCGTCGCCATCGTCGTCCCGGACCAGGCCATCGGCCCGCAGGTGATCGACAAGGCGAAGAGCGCGGGCATCCCGATCATCGCCTCCGACGACGTCATCAAGGACGGCACCGGCGCGAAGGCCGCGTTCGTCGGCTTCAACGGCAGCCAGATGGGCGACTCGGTCGGCACCGAGGCCGGGAAGCTGTTCAAGGCCGCCGGCTGGACCGCCGCCGACACCAAGATCATCAGTGCCTACAAGCAGGACCTGAGCGTCTGCACCGACCGCGTCAACGCCGCCAAGGCCGCGTTCGGCAAGTCGGGCGACCCGGGCGTCCAGGTGATCGACGTCGGCACCGACAACTCCCCCGTCGACGCGCAGAACCGCTCCGGCGCGGTGATCGGGTCCAACCCGGGCGTCAAGCACTGGGTCGTCTGGGGCTGCAACGACGAGAACGAGACCGGCGTCGTGACCGCGCTGGCCAACTCGGGCGTGCAGGCGGGCAACATCATCGGCGTCGGGCTCGGCGCGTACCTCACCTGCAAGGACTGGGCCGCGGGCAAGGACACCGGCAACAAGTCCGCGCTCTACATCTCCGGCGCCGAGGTCGGCCGCTCGGCGATCCAGGTGCTCGTCGACAAGGTGAAGAACGGCAAGGAGCTGCCCGCGGAGACGATCGCGAAGACCACGATCGTCAACAAGGACAACTACAAGCAGGCCGGCGTCAACTGCACCTGACCGACCCCTCCCCGACCCGGCACTTTCACGTGAAAGTGCACGCGCACCCGGCGCCGTCGGGCCCCGGCGGCCTGCCGCAGAACCTGCCGCTGCTGCTCGCCC
>NZ_JBEZDL010000058.1:0-5132 GCF_040648295.1 Amycolatopsis sp. NPDC049159 | reverse complement strand
GTGTTCAGGCGGGTCAGAACCCGCCTGAACACTCACGACCTCCTGGCGTGCCTCAGCTTTCCGCGGCGCAGTGCGTGTCGCCCGGTCGCTGCCCGTTCACCAGGAACCCCGTCACCAGGGTGTTCCCGCACGTGTTGGGCCCGAACAGGTAAGCGCCGTGCCCGCCTTGGTCGATCGTGATCAGGCGGGCGCGGTCGCCGAACGCCGCGCGCAGCTTGCGGGCCCCGGACAACGGCGTCCCGGGGTCACGCTCGTTCTGCACCATCAGCACGTTCGCCGGGCCGCGGCCGGTGATCCGCACCCGCGGCTCGGCCGGCGGGGCCCAGTACGCGCACGCCGCGATGTTCGCGCCCGCCGCGCCGAGCATCGGGTACCGGACGCGGTCGATCGCCACGTCCAGCTGGTAGCTCGCGATCGACCGCGGCCACGCCGAGTCGCCGCAGATCACCGCGAAGCGGGACGCCAGCAGGTTTTCCACGCCCGTCACCGGTTCCGCCGGCGGCTTCGGGGCCCGGCCCTGCTCGAGCCCCTGCCAGTCCGCGGCCAACGGCGCCAGGTCCGTCGAGTACAGGCCCTCGAACGTCAGGCCGCGGAAGACCGAGCCGGTGATGCCCTCGACCGGGTTGCGGTCCAGCCGCGCCGCGAGCTCGTAGAACTTGGCCGTCACCTGCGCCGGCGTGCGGCCGAGCCCGTACTCCGGGTGCGCCGCGGCGAACTTCGCGAAGTCCGGGAACCGGTCCTCCATGCCCCGCGCGAAGCCGCGCATCGCCTCGATGTCGTAGCCGCCCGGCCCGAGGCTGCTGTCCAGCACGAACCGGTCGCTGCGCTCGGGGAACAGCGACGTGTACACCGCGCCCAGGTACGTGCCGTACGACGCGCCGAGGTAGGACACCGTGGACTCACCCAGCGCCGCGCGGATGCGGTCCATGTCCCGCGCGGTGTTCGCCGTGGTGACGTACGGCAGCATCGACCCGGTCTTCGCGTCCGCGCACTGCTTCGCCTCGGCCTTCGCCAGCTGAGCCTGCTTGACGACGTCGGCCGGGCCCTTCGCGTACGGCAGGTTGCCGACGGCGATCTGCTCCGGCGTCAGGTCGCACGTCACCGGCGTGCTGTGCGCGACCCCGCGCGGGTCGAAGCCGACGATGTCGTAGGCGTCGAGCACGTCCTGCGGCAGCTTCACGTACTTCAGCAGCTGCGGGTAGTCCAGGCCACCGCCGCCCGGCCCGCCCGGGTTGGTCAGCAGCACACCTCGCCGCTTCGCCGGGTTCTTGCTCGGCAGGCGCGACACGGCGACGTCGATCGCCTTTCCGCCCGGGTCCCCGTAGTCCAGCGGGACCTTCATCGTCGTGCACTGCAGGTCGGGCGTCGGGAAGGCCCCGGCCGGGCACGGTCCCCAGCTCAAGGTGTTCGGCGCCGCGGACGCGGCGGGGACGACGATCGTCGCGCCCACCACCGCGATCGCGGCCGCCAGCAAGGTTTTGCGCATCGGGTTTCCTTTCGTTCGCACCGCGGTCAGCGGCGCGGTTCCCAGCGGAAGAGCCGCGTCGCCAGCACGACCGCGACGACGACCCAGGCCAGGGTCGGGGCGAACAGGACCAGCGAATCGGCGACCGGGCGGCCGCCGTTCCAGGCGTCGAGCACCAGCTCGGCCGCCGAACCACCGGGCAGCAGGCGCTTGAGCAGCGTCAGCTCGCCGGTGCCGGTGAGGCCGACCCAGCCGGCCACCGCGATCACGCCGAGGCTGATCGGCAGCGTCGTCACCTGCGCGTGTTCGGGCGAGTTCGTCAGTCCGGCCGTGGCCAGGCCGAGCGCGAGCATCATGACCACGGTGGCCACGACGGCCGCGGCCAGCAGCAGCGGGTTCGCCGGCTTCCCGGTGACCACGGCCAGCACCGCGAGCAGCACGGCGATCTGCACCACCGCGATCGCGGTGACCGGCAGCAGCAGCCCGCCGAGGATCCCGGCGTCGCCCGCCGCGGTCGAGCGCAGGCGCTTGAGGAACAGGTTCTGGCGGCGGGCGGCCAGCGTCGTCACCGTCGTGGTGTAGAGGCCGATGCCCAGCACGAAGAACAACGTCAGCGTGGCGATGTAGCCGAGGCTCCCCACCTCGGCGAACACGTCGTGCCGGGCGATGAAGAACGCGCTGAGCGCGGCCGGCAGCACCAGGGCGGTGACCAGGACGAGCCGGTTCCGGAAGAGCTGGATCAGCTCGCCGCGGGCGATCGTCAGCATGTTCGTCCTTTCAGGAGTCTTCGATGGCGCGGAAGACGTCGTCCAGGCGCGTCGGCCCGGCCTGCAGGTCGAGCAGCTCCACGGCCTGGTCCTGCGCCCACGCGAGCAGCGTGTGGAGGTCCTTCTGCAGGCCGAACGTCTCGACGAGGAACTTGCCGTCGGCGCCGCGCGTGGCGAGCAGCGGCGGTGACGGCGCGTGGGCCGGGAGTCCGAAGTGGATGGTCGAGGGCAGCGTCCTGGTCAGCTCGGCGACCGTGCCCTCGCGGTGGAACGCGCCCTGGTGCATGAGCCCGATGCGGTCGGCGCGCTGCTGGGCTTCCTCGAGGTAGTGCGTGGTGAGCACGACGGTGGAGCCGTCCTCGCGCAGCCGGTCGACGGCGTCCCAGAGCGCGTCGCGCGACTGGATGTCGAGGCCGGTGGTGGGCTCGTCGAGGAAGACCAGCTCCGGCGTGCCGTAGACGGCGGTGGCGAAGTCGAGCCGCCGCTTCTCACCGCCCGAGAGCTGCCCGACCTTGGTGCCCGCCTTGCGGGTGAGGCCGACCACGCCGAGCACGCGCCCGACGTCGTCGTGCCGTTCGGTGAGCCGCCCGACCAGCGAGACGGTCTCGCGCACGGTCAGGTCGGCGGAGAACCCGCTCTCCTGCAACATGATCCCCATCCGCGGGCGGACGGCGGCGCGGTCGCGGGGGTCCTTCCCGAACACCCGCACGGCACCGGAGGTCGGCGCGCGGTGGCCTTCGACCGTCTCCAGGGTCGAGGTCTTCCCGGCGCCGTTGGTGCCGAGCAGGGCGTACAGCTCCCCGCGGTCCACTTGGAACGAAAGGTCCTTCACGGCGGGGAAACCGCCGTAGGTGAGGGTGAGGCGATCGACGTCGATGACGGGTGTCGTGGACATGCCCCGAATTCCAGCGGGGATCGGCGCCCCCCGGCAGTGAGGCGACGTCACCCGGATACATGACGCAGTGTCACTGGTGGCGCCCGCGGATCCCGTTACGCTCGGGTTCGTGGAGGTACCGATGATCGCGCGCCGGAGCTCCTGGACGGGTGGGGGCGTCCAGGAGCGCCTGCGCCGGCTGAACCTGATCACGACCGTCCCGCCGCTGGTGATCGTCGGCGTGGTGCTGCTGTTCCTGACCGCCCGGTCCTGGTGGCACGTCGTGATCCAGGTCGTCGGGCTGGTCGCGGCGCTGGCGACGGCCGAGCGCTGGACCGCGGGGGACTACCTGCGCGTCGCGCGCCCGAGCCTGGTCGTCACCGCGGTGGTCTGGCTGGCCGGGGCGCTGACCGACGACACCGCCGCGTTCTTCGGCCTGTCCGTCGTGGGTTCGTACCTCATCCCGCCGCTGCCGCGCCACCGGCTCGCCGCGCTGGGCGGGCTGGCGGCCCTGATCGCGGCGCTGGGCGCGACGAACGCGCTCGTGCACGACGACCGGATCGGCTGGCGGCTGTTCCAGTTCGCCGCCGTCCCGGCGTTCGCCATGCTGTTCTCGACCGCGTTCATGTTCGCCAGCCAGCGCTTCTTCGACCTGATCGCCGAGCTGGAACAGTCCCGCGAGCGGGAAGCGGAGCTGGCCGTCACCCGGGAGCGCGTGCGCTTCGCCGGCGACCTGCACGACATCCAGGGCCACACCCTGCACGTCGTCAAGCTGAAGGTGGCGCTGGCCGAGAAGCTGCTGGACCGCGAACCCGACCGGGCGCGCGAGGAGCTGCGGGAAGTGCACAGCCTGGTCGGCGACACCATCGTCCAGACCAAGGAACTCGCCTACGCCCAGCGGCGGCTCAACCTGTCCGCCGAGCTGGAGAACGCCAAGAACCTCTTCGAGGCGGCGGGGATCCACGTCCGCGTCGAGCGGGAGTCCGAAGTGGACGACACCGCGAGCGAGCTGCTCGGCCAGGTCCTGCGCGAGACGACGACCAACATCCTGCGCCACGCCGAGGCCCGCCAGGTGCGGATCACGCTGACCCGCCGCGGGATCGCGATCGACAACGACGGCGCCCCGGACACCGGCCCGCTCGAGCTGAGCGGGCTCGCGGTCCTCCGGCACCGCCTGGCCGGGCACGGCGCCGAGCTGGAAGTCTCGCACTCCGACGGCCGGTTCCGCACCGCGGCGGCCTTCCCCGCGCCGAAGGAGGCCCGACGATGACGACGGTGGTGCTCGCCGACGACGAAGCCCTGCTCCGCAAGGCACTGGCCGCGCTGCTGCCCCTGGAAGGCGGGATCACGGTGCTGGCCGAGGCCGAAGACGGCGAATCGGCGGTCACCGCCACCCTGGAGCACCGGCCGGACGTGCTGGTCATCGACCTCGAAATGCCCGGCGTCGACGGCCTCGGCGCGGTCGAGCGGATCCGCCGCGCCCATCCCGACCAGGTGATCCTGATGCTGACCCGGCACGCCCGCCCCGGCGTGCTCCGCAAGGCGCTGAAGCTCGGCGTCCAGGGCTTCGTCAGCAAGGCGGCGGAACCGGCGCACATCACGTCGGTGATCAAGACCCTGCACGCGGGCAAGCGCTGGATCGACCCGGACGTCTCGGCCCTCGCCGTCGTCGACGACTGCCCGCTGACCGACCGCGAGCTCGACGTCCTGCGCGCGACCCGCGACGGCTACTCGGTGGCCGACATCGCGGCCCGGCTGCACCTCGCCGAGGGCACCGTCCGCAACTACCTGTCGAACGCGATGCAGAAGACCCAGACCCGCACCCGTCACGAAGCGGCCCGCTACGCGCGCGAGCACGACTGGCTCTAGGTCGCGTCTGACCATGCCTTGGTCCAGGTGACCACGGCGTGGAGGACGACCGCTGATCGGTGGACGATGGCGAGCTTGATGCCCCTATCGATGTCAAGCGATCGCTGGCAGACCAGTGTGCTGCGTGGCCTGGGCGATGAGGTTGAAGAGCTCTCGC
>NZ_JBEZDL010000057.1:1456-3511 GCF_040648295.1 Amycolatopsis sp. NPDC049159 | reverse complement strand
TGTGCACACTGTTGGGTCCTGAGGCAACACGCCTCAGGGCGTCACAGCCCTGGAACGCTGTTTGTTTCTGGTGTGGTGTTTGAGAACTGTAGAGTGGATGCGAGCATCTTTGTGGTCAAGTTGTTAAGGGCACATGGTGGATGTCTTGGCTTCAGGAGCCGATGAAGGACGTAGGAGGCTGCGATAAGCCTCGGGGAGCTGTCAACCGAGCTGTGATCCGAGGATTTCCGAATGGGGAAACCCAGCACCAGTGATGTGGTGTTACCCGCACCTGAATATATAGGGTGTGTGGAGGGAACGCGGGGAAGTGAAACATCTCAGTACCCGTAGGAAGAGAAAACAACCGTGATTCCGTGAGTAGTGGCGAGCGAAAGCGGAAGAGGCTAAACCGTGCATATGTCAAGCTGTCAGGCGTTGTATGTGCGGTGTTGTGGGACCCAGCGTCGAGGATCTGACAGTCCTCGGAATGATCGCGCGTGTTAGTGGAACGCCTTGGGATGGGCGGCCGGAGTGGGTGAGAGCCCCGTACGCGAAAACATGTCGTTGATTGTTTGTTTGGTGTTCCCGAGTAGCAGCGAGCTCGTGGAATTTGCTGTGAATCTGCCGGGACCACCCGGTAAGCCTAAATACTTCCTGAAGACCGATAGCGGACGAGTACCGTGAGGGAAAGATGAAAAGTACCCCGGGAGGGGAGTGAAAGAGTACCTGAAACCGTGTGCCTACAAGCCGTCAGAGCCTTGAGGGTGATGGCGTGCCTTTTGAAGAATGAGCCTGCGAGTTAGTGCTGCGTGGCGAGGTTAACCCGTGTGGGGTAGCCGTAGCGAAAGCGAGTCTGAATAGGGCGAATGTAGTCGCGTGGTCTAGACCCGAAGCGGAGTGATCTACCCATGGCCAGGGTGAAGCGACGGTAAGACGTCGTGGAGGCCCGAACCCACTTAGGTTGAAAACTGAGGGGATGAGCTGTGGGTAGGGGTGAAAGGCCAATCAAACTCCGTGATAGCTGGTTCTCCCCGAAATGCATTTAGGTGCAGCGTCACGTGTTTCTCTGCGGGGGTAGAGCTACTGGATGGTCTAGGGGCCTTACCGGGTTACCGAAATCAACCAAACTCCGAATACCGTAGTGTGAGAGCGTGGCAGTGAGACGGCGGGGGATAAGCTTCGTCGTCGAGAGGGAAACAGCCCAGAACACCAGCTAAGGCCCCTAAGTGTGTGCTCAGTGGGAAAGGATGTGGGATTGCCCAGACAACCAGGAGGTTGGCTTAGAAGCAGCCACCCTTGAAAGAGTGCGTAATAGCTCACTGGTCAAGTGGTCCTGCGCCGACAATGTAGCGGGGCTTAAGCACACCGCCGAAGCTGTGTCATTCATGCAATACATCGGCTTCACTCCTTGAGGGTGTTGTCTAGTGGTGTGGATGGGTAGGGGAGCGTCCTGCATCCAGGGAAGCGGCGGCGGAAGCCAGTCGTGGAGGGTGTGGGAGTGAGAATGCAGGCATGAGTAGCGAATGCAGAGTGAGAAACTCTGCCGCCGGATGACCAAGGGTTCCTGGGCCAGGCTAATCCGCCCAGGGTAAGTCGGGACCTAAGGCGAGGCCGACAGGCGTAGTCGATGGACAACGGGTTGATATTCCCGTACCCGAGCATGTGCGCCCATGACGAGGCGTTTGATACTAACCACCCAAAGCCATGGACTGAAGTCTTCGGATGGAGGTTTGTGTGTGGAGCGTGGGACCTGATTTCGTAGTAGTCAAGCGATGGGGTGACGCAGGAAGGTAGCTCCGCCAGGCGATGGTTGTCCTGGTGTAAGCGTGTAGGCCGGAACATAGGCAAATCCGTGTTCCATGAGGCTGAGACGTGATGCGTAGCCGTTTGAGGCGAAGTAGAGTGATCCTATGCTGCCGAGAAAAGCCTCTAGTGAGTGCATGCACGGCCCGTACCCCAAACCAACACAGGTGGTCAGGTAGAGAATACCAAGGCGATCGGGTGAACTGTGGTTAAGGAACTCGGCAAAATGCCCCCGTAACTTCGGGAGAAGGGGGGCCAAACATCCTGAAGCTT
>NZ_JBEZDL010000057.1:0-1359 GCF_040648295.1 Amycolatopsis sp. NPDC049159 | reverse complement strand
GGGCTAGGGGTGGGTGGCCGCAGAGACCAGCGGAAAGCGACTGTTTACTAAAAACACAGGTCCATGCGAAGTCGCAAGACGATGTATATGGACTGACGCCTGCCCGGTGCTGGAACGTTAAGAGGACCGGTTAGCCAGTAATGGCGAAGCTGAGAATTTAAGCGCCAGTAAACGGCGGTGGTAACTATAACCATCCTAAGGTAGCGAAATTCCTTGTCGGGTAAGTTCCGACCTGCACGAATGGCGTAACGACTTTCCGGCTGTCTCAACCACAGGCCCGGCGAAATTGCACTACGAGTAAAGATGCTCGTTACGCGCGGCAGGACGGAAAGACCCCGGGACCTTTACTATAGTTTGGTATTGGTTTTCGGTTCGGCTTGTGTAGGATAGGTGGGAGACTGTGAAGCGGTGACGCTAGTTACTGTGGAGTCGTTGTTGAAATACCACTCTGGTCGAATTGGGAATCTGAACCTCGGGCCATGATCTGGTTCAGGGACAGTGCCTGATGGGTAGTTTAACTGGGGCGGTTGCCTCCTAAAGAGTAACGGAGGCGCCCAAAGGTTCCCTCAGCCTGGTTGGCAATCAGGTGTTGAGTGCAAGTGCACAAGGGAGCTTGACTGTGAGACAGACATGTCGAGCAGGGACGAAAGTCGGGACTAGTGATCCGGCACCTCCTGGTGGAAGGGGTGTCGCTCAACGGATAAAAGGTACCCCGGGGATAACAGGCTGATCTTGCCCAAGAGTCCATATCGACGGCATGGTTTGGCACCTCGATGTCGGCTCGTCGCATCCTGGGGCCGGAGTAGGTCCCAAGGGTTGGGCTGTTCGCCCATTAAAGCGGCACGCGAGCTGGGTTTAGAACGTCGTGAGACAGTTCGGTCCCTATCCGCCGCGCGCGTAGGATACTTGAGGAAGGCTGTCCCTAGTACGAGAGGACCGGGACGGACGAACCTCTGGTGTGCCAGTTGTTCTGCCAAGGGCATGGCTGGTTGGCCACGTTCGGAAGGGATAACCGCTGAAGGCATCTAAGCGGGAAGCCTGTTCCAAGATGAGGTATCCCACCCCTTTGTGGGTTAAGGCTCCCAAGAGACCATTGGGTTGATAGGCCAGAAATGGAAGCACAGTAATGTGTTGTCGAGTTGACTGGTACTAATAGGCCGAGGACTTGTCTACGAAGATGTTGCGCATCCACTCTACGGTTCTGAAACACCACGCTAGGTTGCGTGTGTTGTTTCGGAGTGTTTCGGTGGTTTTAGCGTCAGGGAAACGCCCGGTCCCATTCCGAACCCGGAAGCTAAGCTTGACAGCGCCGATGGTACTGCAACCGAAGGGTTGTGGGAGAGTAGGACACCGCCGAAC
>NZ_JBEZDL010000056.1:0-6538 GCF_040648295.1 Amycolatopsis sp. NPDC049159 | reverse complement strand
GTCGAGCACTCGAAGGCTGCCGAGGCGATGGGCTTCGCGGGCGTGATGGCGGGGCCGCTGGTGCGCTCGTCCTACCGCGCAGGACGGCTCTACGCCCAGACGAAGGCGCACCGCGGCGAGGAACTGCCGGAGAACCTGGCCCACCTGGCCACCGAAGGCCCGGCCGCGCAGGAAGCGGCGTCGCTGCTGGCCCGGTGACGCACGTCACCCCACCATCCTTAAAGGATCGGTAAAGTGGCGGGCATGGCCCTGGTTTCGGACCTCCTCAGCTGGTTGCAAGGACTCCCGGAACCGGGGCTCGTCGCCGCCACCGGCGGTCTGGTGTTCGCCGAGTGCACGATCGGCCTGGGCTTCCTGGCCCCCGGCGAATCCGGCCTGCTGATCGCGGCGACAACAGCGAACACGGTGGCCCGTTTCCTGGCTCTGTGGGCGGTGGTCACGGTCTGCGCGACGGCGGGCGACGCCCTCGGCTTCTTCATCGGCCGCCGCTTCGGGCCCCGCCTGCGTGAGACGAAGCTGATCCGCAAGTACGGCCTCGAAGCCTGGGACAAGGCCACCGGAGTCCTGGAGCGCCGTGGGGCGTGGGCGGTGTTCTTCGCCCGCTTCCTGCCGGTGATCAGAACCCTGACCCCGGCGGCGGCGGGCACATCCGGCCTCCCGTTCCGCAAGTTCCTCCCCGCCGCGGCCGCGGGCGCGTTCTGCTGGTCACTGGCCCACATCAGCATCGGCGCGGCCCTGGGCGAAGCGGCGAAGCGCATCGAGGGCGCCCTCAACACGGGCGGCCTGATCGCGGTGGGCGTCCTGGCGGCGGTGGCGGTGTTCTTCCTGCTGCGCCTGAAGAAGCGCAAGGCGCTGGCAGCACCGGCCCCGGACCGCGAGCCCGAGCGCGTGCCCTGACCCAAGCGACCGGCGGCCCAGAGGGTGCGGCGCGGGCGAACCGGGCCGCACCCTCCCGGCGTCAGCGGCGGGCGCGTGCCGCCTTGCCGGTGGCCCAGCCGATCAGGCCGAGCGCCAGCAGCGCCCCACCGGCGGCGAACGGCCAGGAACCCGCACCCGGCGCGGGCGCCGGCGACGCGGCGGCGAGGTCGTACCCGCCGAGCTTGCCCTGGTCGCGGTACGCCGACCCGGGCAGCTTGTCGCCGTACAAGCGGTGCACCAGCTGCTGGTACGCCGCCACCGCGACACCCTCACCGACCCGCTGGCGGGCCGGGTCGTTCAGCGGCAGCACCCGGCCGTCGCGCACCCGGTACCACGCGTTGACCTGCGGCTCGGTGAACACCAGGTCCCCGTGCGCCTGCGCCGGGAACGTCAGTTCCTCGGTGCCGGTCGTGAAGTTGGTCGCGGTCCACCCGGCGGCGTCGCGCGTCACCCACACGGTGGCCTGCCGCCCGGTCGACGCCTGCGCCTTCACCGCGTAGTACGCGAACGACGCCGGTTTCGCCCCGGGCTGACCGGCGACGAACGCGGGATCCAGCGAGTAGACGCTCTGCGGTTCACCGCCGACCTGGGGCGCCTGCGCGACGTCGGCGCGCGCGACCCCGGCCCGCCGGTCGAGCTGGCCGAAGAACGCCGACAGCTGCGCGTCCGCCGACTTGACCGCGGCGGCGACCTCGCCGGACGGCGGCGTCGAAGCCGATGCCGTGCCGCCGAAACCCAGTACCAGCGCCGTCCCCGCGAAGAGCGTGACGAGTCCACGGAAGAGGTTCACGCCTCACGCCCCGATCCGGTAGAGGGACTGCGCCCATTGGAACTGCCCGTTGCGGACGTAGCTGGTGTGCGCCATCGCGCTGTAGCGCTGGCTGCTCGGCCACGGGTCGCCGTAGTAGACGAGCCCGCTGGCGTCGTAGCCGTAGATGACCTGGGCGTGCCCGCCGCCCGCGGTCCAGTAGATGCCGGTCTCGATCGGCCGGCGGGCGGTGATTTCGCTCTGCACCGACGCGAAGCTCAGCGCGCCGGTCACCGTGCCGGGCCGCAGCCCGAGCGCCTGGTAGCCGCGCTGCACGTAGGTCAGTTCGCCGGCCTGGTTGGGGCACTGCGAGCCGGCCGGGTAGCCGCGCGAGTAGTCGCAGAAGGTGTTCTGGCTGGTGCTCGTGCCGTAGCCGAGGAACCGTGCGATGGTCAGGCCGCTGGCGGCCCAGCACCACTGGTTCTGCTCCTGGACCAGCTGGCTGATGGACAACGTCGTCGCTTCGGTGGTCGCGCTCGCGGGCGGGGAGAGCAGGCCGGTGAGGGCCACGCACAGCGCGCCGAGCGCCATTGCTCGTCTGAAGTGCATTCGTTGCTCCTTGTCGGCAACAGGCGGGGACTTCGTGAGCTTCTCCCGTTGCCGCGCCGGGCAGTAATCCCAGCGGGGATAACACCGGCGTTATGCCGCCTATCGGGCCGAGACGAGCCGTTCGCCCGGATTCCGGCCGCACCAGCGCGCGAAGTGCGGGTTCCGGTGCAGCGACGCCTGGTGCGCGACCTCCGCGCAGTGGAACACCTCGTCGGTCGACGGCGTCCGGGCGTCGTCCTCGCGCGTCGCGAACAACAGCGTCGTCCACAGCGGGTCGCCCGCCAGCGGCAGCGCGAGCAGCCCGCGCGGGGGTGCCGAAGCCGCTTGCGCGAGGCAGACCGCGCCCTGCGCGATCAGCGTGCCCGCCGTCCCGGCTTCGGACGTGAAGTGCCGCACTCGCGGCGTGAAGCCGGCGGCCGTGCAGGCCTGGGCGAACCGCACGCGCACGCAGTTTTCGTGCGGTGGCGGCAGGATCCAGTCGCAGCCGGCCAGGTCGGCCAGGTCGACGACGCCGTCGCGGATCGCCGGGTGCCCCTGCGCGATCCCGACGAAGATCGGCTCGGTCGCGAGCGTCCGCACGGCCAGCCCGGCGAAGTGGTGCGCCTCGGTGCCGTCGAACTGCTCCAGCAGCGCGACGTCGACGCGGCCGGTCGAGAGCAGCTTCAGCAGGGTCAGTGACGCCGGTTCGGCGTACGTCTGGACGTCGAGGTCCAGCTCCCCCAGCTCCTCGATGAACCGGCCGATGATGAGCAGCGGGACGTAGCCGATCCGCAGGGTTTCGGGCTCGCTCCCGCCGTGGCGCCGCGCGGAGGCGACGAGGGCCTGCATGTCCGAGAGCAGCGCGTCGGCGCGGGCGAGGACGAACCGGCCGAGCTCGGTGGGCCGCACGCCGCTGGGCCCGCGGACGAACAGGTCGCCGCCGAGGATCCGTTCGATCCGCTTGAGCTGCGCGGTGAGCGCGGGCTGGCTGACGCCGAGGACGGTGGCGGCGCGGCTCACGCTCCCACCGTCCGCGACGGCGCGGACGGCTCTGAGATGGCGCAGCTCCAGCTCGGCCACCCCAGCAGGTTAACGCCGCCTTCACGCCCGGCACGACCTGCGAAAGTCGGGCTTACTACATTCGGCGGTATGAGTCTCGCGGATCTTCCCCGGCCGGTCGGCTTCGTCCTCGGCGGTGGCGGCAGCCTCGGCGCCATGCAGGTCGGCATGCTGCGCGCGCTGACCGAAGCCGGGGCCACGCCGGACCTCGTGACGGGCACATCGGTCGGCTCGCTGAACGCCGCGGTCCTGGCGCGCTCCGGCGGCGACGCGCTGGCCGCGTTGCACGGCATCTGGGCGCACATGACCCGCGCGGAGGCGTTCCCCGGCGGCGTGCTGAGCCGCGTCCGGACGCTGACGCAGAGCAAAACGCACCTGTTCCCCAATTCCGGCCTGGCGGGGATCGTCGCCGACCACCTCGGCGCCGAAACGCGGTTCGAGGACCTGGCGCTGCCGCTCGGCGTCGTCACGACCCAGGTCGACACGGCCGAGCCGCTGCTGATCCGCTCCGGGCGGCTGCTCGAGCCGCTGCTGGCGAGCTGTGCGATCCCGGGGATCTTCCCGCCGGTGGAGCACGACGGGCGGCTCCTCTACGACGGCGGCCTCGTCGCGAACGTGCCGATGCGGCAGGCGCTGACCATGGGGGCGAAGTCGTTGGTGGTGCTGGATTGCGCGTTCCCGGGCAAGATGCCCGAAGCGCCGCGGACGTTCGCCGAGGTGATCATGTTCACCGCGATGATCAGCATGCGCAACCAGGCCGTGCTGGAAGCGCCGGTGGCGGCGCAGCAGGTGCCCGTGGTCTACGTGCCGGGGCCGGCCCCCGTACGTGTGAACCCGCTCGACTTCGGGCACACGGAAGCACTGGCGGAACAGGCGTACCAGGCGGCGCGCGAGTACCTCGACGGGCTCGCGGTGAACGGCCCGGGACTCTACGGCGCTCCAGGCCTCGTCGTCGAGTGATCCGCGTCACGCCGATGCACCGATCCGCCGGGAAGAACGTCATCGCTATCGCGTAGTTTTGATGACGAATGCCCGCCGATCCCGATTCCAAAAAAGAGACAATATGCTCCCCAAGAAGATTTTACTTTCGGTGGCCGGAATCCTCGCCGGGGCACTGCTGGTTTCCGCCTGTTCGTCCGGTGACGACGGCGGCACCCCCGCCGGCGGAGCACCGGCGTCGGGTTCCGCTTCGGCGTCCGAGACCCCGGTCGCGGTGACGTTCGAGCCCGCGGGCGGTACCGGGGTGAACCCGGCGACCCCGATCGTCGTCAAGGCGGCCAACGGGAAGCTCCTCGACGTCACGGTGACCAACGCCGCCAAGGCGAAGGCGGTCGCCGGCAAGCTCGCCGACGACGGCTCGAGCTGGACGTCCACCGAGCCGCTCGGCTACGGCTCGACGTACAAGATCGTCGCGCACGCCCAAGGCGCCAACGGGAAGCCGATCGAGCAGGACAACCAGATCAGCACGATCGCGCCGAAGAAGCAGGCGAACGCCAACCTGATCCCGGCCCCGGCCGCGGTGGCGAGCACGGGCGTCGGCGTCGGCCAGCCGATCGTGTTCAGCTTCGGCAAGATCGCCGTCAAGAACAAGGCGGCGGTGGAGAAGGCCCTGACGGTCGAGTCGACGCCGAAGCAGGACGGCGGCTGGTACTGGATCGACGACTCGAACGTCCACTACCGCCCCAAGGAGTACTGGAAGGCCGGCACGACCCTGAAGGTCTCGGCGAAGATCTACGGCGTCGATTTCGGCGGCGGCGTGTTCGGCGCGGAAGACCGCACGGAAACGTACAAGGTGCACGATTCCTGGATCGCGAAGGCGGACGGGAACACCGAGCAGATGCAGATCTTCCACAACGGCGCGATGGTCAAGTCGATGCCGATCTCGATGGGCAAGGACGCGACGCCCACCCATTTGGGCGCGCACGTCATTTCGGACAAGCAGGCCAATTACACGATGGACTCCTGCACGTACGGCGTCTGCCCGCCGGACCCGAAGGCGTACCGCTCTAGCGAGAAGTGGTCGGAGCGGATCTCCAACGACGGCGAGTTCGTCCACGAGAACCCGAACAGCGTGGGCCAGCAGGGAAGTTCGAACGTGTCGCACGGCTGCATCAACCTGAACGGCGCGAACGCCCAGTGGTTCTTCCAGAACATGGGCCTGGGCGACGTCGTGGAGGTGACCAACTCGGGCGGCCCGCAGCTCCCGGTGTGGGACCTGTACGGCGACTGGACGAAGTCGTGGGCCGACTGGCAGGCCGGGTCGGCGGTGAAGTAGGGGTTCGAAGTAGCGGTGATCGGTGGGAGGGCCGGGGCTCGGTGGAGCTCCGGCCCTTTTTTGTGCTTGTTTTCGGGCGCTCCGGGGGGGTCGGGTCTCGGAGCGGCTGGGCTGGTCCGTTGGACGGGGCTTGACCGGGTGCAGGCGGCCGGCTCTCGCTGGACTTTCCCGGGACGAGTGGATGCGGCTTGCGGGTGCGGCACGAATGGACCGTTCGCGCCCTTGCCGGGCACGAGTGAGCCGCTCGCAACCTGCGCTGGCACGACTGGGCCGCTCGCGCTGCTCCCCTGGGCGGCGAACGGTCCATTCACAGCGGCGCCGTCGGGTGCAAGTCGGCCGGTCGCCGCGTTGCCGGGCGCGAGTGGGCCGCTGCCGCGCTTGGGCCCGCGTGGGCCATTCGCGCAGCCCTGGGGGTGGCGAACGGTCCGGTCGCCGCGTTGCCGTCGGGTGCAAGTCGGCCGGTCGCCGCGATGTCGGGCGCGAGTGGGCCGCTGGCGGCATTGTCGGGCCAAGTCGGCCCTTCGCCGCGTTACCGGTGCGAGTGGGTCGTTCGCTGCGTTGCCGTCGGACGCCAAGGGCCAATTGCCGCGACGGCCGGCGCCAGCGGGCCGTTCGTGGCCTTGCCAGGCGCTGGTCGGCCGGTCGTCGCGTTGCCGGGTACGAACGGTCCGTTCGCTGCGTTGCCGGCCGGTGCGCACGGGCCGCTCGTGGCCTTGTTCGGCGCCAGTGGGCCGTTCGTGCTGTGCTGCTTGCCCACGGGCTATGGGCGGCCGCGGCGGGAGTCGGGTTGTTTCGGTGGCCACCTGCGGGGTGCGAGTGGTCCCTTCGTGCCGGCGGCCGGGCGTGGCGGGTGTTGCGGGCATGAAAAAAGCCCCGGGAGAACCAAAACTGGTCCTCTACCGGGGCTCTTCCCAAGTAAGTTCGGCGGTGTCCTACTCTCCCACAACCCT
>NZ_JBEZDL010000055.1:0-9291 GCF_040648295.1 Amycolatopsis sp. NPDC049159 | reverse complement strand
ACTCCCACGGACGCGTCTTCTCCTCCGACTACGAAATCGGCCCCGACGGACGCATGCGCCCCCGCATCCCACCCGACGGGGAATGGAACACCCACCACCCCGACGGCTCGACCCACCGGGCCGGCGAGGACGGGTTCGCGCCCGGGGCGCACGACAAGGACGGCCTCGACGCCGACGACGCGCGTGCCCGGGGTGACGATGCCGCCGAGGCGCACAAGAAGAAGGTCCAGCAAGAGCTTGTCGACCGGCTCAACAAGCACGACGAAGAAGCCGAAAAGCTGCTCCGCAAGTACTGGCGGCAGGCCGAGGGGAACGACACCGTCCTGGCGCGGAAGAACACCGACGTCCAGCACGACGGGGCCGAACTCCCCGTGCTCCGCCGGAACGCCGACGGGGATTACGAAATCCACGACCGCCCGACCAACGTCAAGTCCGAGACCATCGACGCCCACCGGCGGGCCGGCGGACGTGACACCGCGCCGGCGCAGCTGCTGGAGGACGCCGACATCCTCGCCGCCGGGCGGCCGCACATCTGGTCCTATTTGGACGAAGCCAACCACGCGGTCCGCGGCACTCCCCTGCCGGACAGCCGCTTCGGCACCGCGCTCGACCGGGTCGACCAGGCCGGGTTCAACGACGTGCAGAGCAACCACTGGAACAACCGGCTGGGCGACCTCGCCGCCGACCACGCCGTCGGCGACGGGCTCGGGCAGCCGGACTTCGCCGACCGGCCGCTGCGCCGCGTCGACGTGCCCGACCGGGGTGCGAACCACTTCGACCAGGTGCACGTGGACCCCGACGGCAACTACGTGGTCGTCGAGGCGAAGGGCCCCTCGGCCGGCTACAACGCCAACGGCGGCTACGAGCAGGGCCATCCCGAGTACGTCCGGAACATCATCGCCAAGATGATCGAGCGCGGCGAACCCGAAGCCGGTCACGCGCGCCTGATGCAGGCGCAGCTCGACGAAGGCAAGCTGCGCTACTTCCACGTCAAGGCCCAGGTCGAGAAGGCGGACCTGACCGGCTACACGGAGGAGCAGCTCAGGGCGATGCCCGCGGCGAAGCGGCCCGCCGACCGGTACGCCGGGTACGTGGTCCAGGAGTTCGACCTCTCCATCACCACGCGGCGGCCGTGACCGGCGGCCCGCCCGGGAAGACGACGGTCGTGCCGGCCGGTTCGCGGAGGGCGTGACACCCGAACACCCCGCGGTCACCGGCGGGGGCGCAGTGGACGCGCGTCCGGATCTCGACCTTCCGCAGCAGCCGGACCGCCGTCGGGGTGGCGGCTTCGGCCACCGGGACCGGGGCGTGGCCGAGGAGCACTGCCGCGGCCAACGCCCCGAGGCACACTCGTCCGGCGATGCCGTGTGTTCGCACGAACGGGACGTTAAAGAGCCGAGCTATCCGTTCCGCATCCCGGGAGCCGGCGCGGATAGCGATCGGATAGCGACCTTCGGGACGCTGTCGGCACGACAAGGGGAGGATCGTCATGGTGAAGAAAGCAGCGGCGTGGGTGCTCGCGCTGGCCGCCGTCGTCGTGTTCGCAACGCCGGTCACGGCGCAGGCCTCGCCGGCCGCGCCGGCCAGTCCGACGTCGGGGTGCGTCGGCTCGAGGACGGGCTGCTGACACCTCCGGGGTGAAGCGGCCCGGTCGCTGTACTCCCGGTCGGCCGCCGGGCGATACTGGCCGGCGTGGGAGTTCAGGGGGTACGGCTCGGGACGCTGCGCGTGGGCATCCTCGGACCGCTGGAGGTGTGGTCGGGCGACCGGCGGCTGAACGCCGGTGGCCGGCGCCAGCAGCGGCTGCTCGCCCTGCTCGCGCTCAACGCCAACCGCTCGCTCCACCCCGGTCAGGTGATCGACGCCCTCTGGGACGAAGCACCGCCGTCGACGGCCCGCAGCCAGGTGTACAACACCGTCGCCAAGCTGCGGGGCGCGCTGGGCGACGCCCGCACGGCCATCGCCACGGACGGCGGGAGCTACCGCCTGGTCGTCGCGGAGGGTGACGTCGACTTCCTGCGCTTCGACCGGCTCGTCACGCAGGCGCGGGAGCGGGCCGCGGCCGACCCGCGAGCGGCGAAGCAGCTGCTCGAGGCGGCACTGGGGCTGTGGCGGGGTGACGCGCTGCCGAGCCTCGAGGGCCGGGTGTTCGCCGACGCCGCCGTCGCCCTCGAGGAACGCTGCCTGGCGGCCCGCGAACTGCTGATCCAGCTGCGCCTCGAGCTGGGTGACACCGGCGGCCTCGCCGCGGAGGTGGCCGGTCTCGTCGCCCGCCACCCCGACCGCGAGACGCTCGTCGCGAAGCAGATGGCCGTCCTGCACGGCGAAGGCCGGACGGCGGAGGCCCTCCAGGTGTACGCGCGGACGAGCGCCCGCCTGGCGGACGAGCTGGGCGTCGATCCCGGACGGGAGCTGAAAGCGCTTCACGAGCGCATCCTCGGCGGTACCCCCGAGCCCGTCGTCCGGCCGGCCGGCGAACGCCGGTACCTGCCGCGGGTCGTCGCCGACTTCACCGGGCGGACGGCGGAAATCGACCGGCTCGTCGGCCTGACCCGCGACGCCGACGGCAGCGCGGTCGTCATCACCGCGCTCGACGGGATGCCCGGCATCGGGAAGACCACGCTGGCGATCCGGGTCGGGCACCTGCTGTCCGAGCGGCACCCGGACGGGCAGCTCTTCCTCGACCTCCACGGGCACACGCCGGGGCAGGCACCGGTGCCGGCCACCGCCGCGCTGGACGTCCTGCTCCGCGGCGCCGGGGTGCCGCCGGAACGCGTCCCGGACGGGCTCGACCGCCGCGCCGAGCTGTGGCGGGCCGCGGTGGCCAGCCGCCGGATGCTGGTGGTGCTCGACAACGCCGCCGACGCCGCCCAGGTCCGGCCCCTGCTGCCGGGCACCCCGGGCGTCCAGGTCCTCGTGACGAGCCGGCGGCGGCTCGCCATGCTGGAAGGCGCGACCACGCTTTCCCTCGACCTGCTCAGCGACGCCGAAGCCGCCGAATTGTTCCGCCGGATCGCCGAGCCGGGCCGCCCGCCGTTCGACCCGGACCTCGTGCGGGAGATCGCGGACCTCTGCGGCCGGCTGCCGCTGGCCATCCGGATCGCGGCGTCGCGGCTGCGAGCGCGGCCGTCCTGGACCCTGGGCTTCCTCGCGGAGCTGCTGCGCAACGAGGACCGCCGGCTCGGCGAACTGGCCGCGGGCGACCGCAGCGTCGCCGCCGCGTTCGCCGTGTCCTACCAGCACCTCGACGCGGCCGAACAGGCCGCTTTCCGGCTGCTCGGGCTGCTGCCGGGCGGGGACTTCGACGCGCCGGCCGCGGCGGCGGTCCTCGGGATACCGCCGTCCGAAGCCGCTCCCCTGCTCGAAGAACTCGTCGACGCGAACCTGCTCGCCCAGCACGCCGCCACGCGTTACCACTTCCACGACCTGCTCCGCCAGTACGCGCACACGACGGCACTCCGGGAGTGCACCGCCGCGGAGCGGCACACCGCGATCCGGCGGCTGCTCACGCACTACCTCGCCCTCGGCCGGGCCGCCGAGCGGGTCCTCGACCCGGGCCGGTCGACCGGCGAGCCCGGGGGCCCGGTCTTCGCGTCCGCCGACGAGGCGCGGGCCGTGGTGGCGGCGGAGCACCGCAACCTGATCGCCGCGCTGCGGGTGGCGGCCCGGCACGAGGTCCCGGACATCGCGTCGGACGTTGCGGCCACCTTCGGGCCCCTGCTCGTCCGGCGCGGCTACCTCGACGACGCGCTCGACGTCTACGAACGCGGGCTCGAAGTGGCCAGGGACCGCGGGACCGAGGCGGTGCTGCACCGGAGCAAGGGGCTGGCGCTCATCGTGGTCCAGCGGCTGGACGAGGCGCTGCGCACCCTGCGTGTCGCGCTCGCCATCGAAGAGGAACGCGGCGACGAACTCGGCGCGGGCCGCGTGCACACCAACATCGGGATCGTGCACATCCGCCTCGGCCACTTCCGCGCGGCGATCCCCACCCTGCTCCGCGCGACGGAACTGGTCGCCGCCGCGGGGACGGCTCGCGACCGGGCGGCGCCCCTGCTCAACCTCGCCGTCGCCCACGCCGGGGTCGAGGACCACGATTCGGCGATCGCCTGCAGCCGGGCCGTGCTGGCCCTGCCCGGCCTCGACAACCCGTACCTCGAGGCCACGGCCCTGCTCAACCTCGGCTACGCGCTCACCGAGCGCGGGGAAACCGAGGTCAGCCTGCCGCTGCTGGAGCAGGCCCGGGCCCGGGCGCGGGAAATCGGCGCCACCGAAGTCGAAGCCCGCAGCCTGGTGTTCCTGGCCGAGTGCTTCCGTGCCCGGGCCCGGTACGAGGACGCGCTCGGGCACGGCCGGACCGCGCTGACCCTCGCCAGGGACATCGGCCACAAGGACGTCGAGAGCGCGGCGCTGACGACGCTCGGACGGATCCACGCCTCGGCGGGCGCGCGGGCGGAGGCGCGCGATTGCTTCGCCGAAGCGCTGCGCCTGACCGGCCGGGACCGCAACAGCCACGCCGACGTGCTGGCCCACGACGGCCTGGCCAGGGTGGCCCGATCCGACGGCGACCTGCGCACGGCGACGGAACACTGGACCGCGGCGCTGCCACTGGCCCGGGCGGCCGGACTCCCGATCGCCGGCCGCATCGCCACCGAGCTCGCCGGGCTCGACGAGCCCGGTGCCCCGGCGGGCCCGCCGGTCAGCTGAAAGCGCCCCCGACCACGACCCCATCCGACGGCGGCCTGCGGGCGGCGGTGGAGCACTGGACCGGCGCCCTGCCACCGGCCCAGGCGGCCGAACTCCCGATCACCGGCCGCATCGCCACCGAGCTCGCCGGGCTCGACGAGCCCGGCGGGCCCGCCGGTCAACTGAAAACGCCCCCGACCACGACCCCATCCGACGCCGCCCTGCGGGCGGCGAAGGAACACTGGACCGGCGCCCTGCCACCGGCCCGGGGCCGCCGAACTCCCGATCACCGGCCGCATCGCCACCGAGCTCGCCGCACTCGCCGGGCTCGACGAGCCCGGCGACCCGGCGGGCCCGCCGGTCAACTGAAAACGCCCCCGACCACGACCCCATCCGACGGCGGCCTGCGGGCGGCGAAGGAACACTGGACCACCGCCCTGCCACCGGCCCAGGCGGCCGAATTCCCGATCACCGGCCGCATCGCCACCGAGCTCGCCGGGCTCGCCGGGCTCGACGAGCCCAATGCCCCGGCGGGCCCGCCGGTCAGCTGAAGGCGCCCGTGAGGGTGTCCATCTTGGTGCCGACCGGCGGGAACTGCGGGAGGAACTTCGGCTCCTTCGCGAAGCCGATGTACTGCTGCAGCTCCGGGGTGAGGCCCTTGTACTCCGCGTTCAGCACCAGGTGGTCGCGGATCGACTTCTCGAACCCGTTGGGCGAGTTCGGGAACTTCACGTTCGGGCTGGCCTCGACCGAGTACTCCACCTTGAGGTTCTGGATGTCGTCCCGGACCTTGTTGTACTGGCTCGGGCTGAAGCCGGCGCGGCCCAGTTCGGCGTCCGTCGGCGGCTTGGCCTTCAGCTGGTCGAGGCGCGTGTTGGCGTTCTTCAACGGGCCCTCGAACTTGCCGGACATGTTCTTGTTCGCCGTCGACGTCAGCGGCGTCATGTTGTCCGACAGACCCGGGCCACCGAGGTTGTCGTTCTGCAGGTGGCCGCGGATCCAGCGGTTCTTGCCGTCCGGCTTGTACCCGTTGACGTTGTTCAGCTCGTTCTGCAGCTCCGGGCTGTAGCTCGAATGCTTGGTGGTCTCCAGGTCCTTGACGTCGGTGAGCTCGCCCGGCTGCGGCTTCGAGCCGCCGGGGCGCGGCGACCCGTCGAGGGTCTGCTTCCCGGACGACGTGCCGCCGCCCTGCGAGGTCGTGCGGCCGCTGACCGGGTCCTTGCTGCCCCACGGCTTGGCGGCCGGGCCCGGCTGGTTCGACGACGTCCCGCCGGAGCTGCTGCCCTTGTTCGGCTTGGTCTTCGGGTACGGCGCCGCCGCCTGGGTGGCCGCCTTCGAGCACTTGCCCGCGTTCGACCGGCCGGAGAACCGGCGCTGGTCGTTCGGGTCTGAGCCGAAGCCCCCCGCGGTGAGGCCGAGCGGGTCGGCCGCCACGAGCGGGTCGCCGACGTAGGTCAGCGGGTTCGGCGCCGGAGCGAGGCCGAGCGGGTCGGGCGAGATGTAGCGGGCGTTCGCCGGGTCGTAGTACCGGAAGACGTTGTAGTGCAGTCCGGTTTCGCGGTCGAGGTACTGGCCGGGGAACCGCAGCGGGGTCTCGGTCGCGCCCGCGCCGGACAGGCCCCACAGGCTCGTCCGCACCGCCCGGACCACGCCGTCCACGCCCACCAGGTCCACCGGCGTGCCCACGTCGTCGGTGACCAGCGCGGCCAGCCGCGTGCGGCCGTCCGGGGTGGTGACCGCCTGCGCCACCGGCCGGCCGTCGTCGGGGTGGTGCACCCACGTCCACGTCTCGACCGGCGCGCCGCCCAGCGTGTGCCGGGCTTCGACCAGCGCGTTGCCGTCCCAGGTGAACTCGACCTGCTCGGCGACCGCGCCCGCCGCGTCCAGCCGCTGCTTCGCGATCCGGCGGTCCAGCGCGTCGTAGTGGTAGCGCCAGTCGGCGCCGTCCGGGGTGCGCACCGCCGTCAGGTGGTCCTGGGCGTCCCAGGTGAACGTCCAGGTCAGGTCGCCGACGCTCCGCCGGACCAGCCGGCCCTGCGCGTCGTGGGCGTAGCGCACCGCGCCGGCCGTCTCCAGCACGCCACCGGTGTAGCGGCGCGGGCCGGCCTCGGGACCGGTCCCCGGGGACGACGACACGAGGTGGCCGAGGACGTCGTAGGCGTAGCGCTCGGCCGTGCCGGGCCGCAGCACCGCGGTGATCCGGCCGGTCGCGTCGAACTCGTACCGCACCGCGCCTTCCGGGTCTTCGCGCGCCAGGACGCTGCCGTCCGGACGCCGGTGGTAGCGCCGGGTCCCGGCGGGCGTCCGCTGCGCCGCGAGCCGGCCCGCGGCGTCGAACTCCTGCTGCACCAACGGGTTCGCCCCGACGGCGACGGCGACCGTGCGCCCCGCGTCGTCGCGCTGCAGCGCCAGGCTGGTGCCCGCGACGTCCAGCAGGTCGGAGTCGGCGGTCCGGTGCCACCGGACGTCCACTCCGGACGGGGTGCGCCGCCGGGTCACCGTTTCGCTGTCGTAGCCGAAGGCCGTGGTGCGGCCGCCGGTGGTCTGCCGGACGACCCGCCCCTCGGCGTCGTGGGCCAGCTCGACCGCGGTGCCCGGGCCGGCGGCGTGCACGAGCCGGCCGACCGGGTCGTAGCGGTAGGTCTCGGTGCCCGCGGCGGAGGTGCGCTCGGTCAGGTTGCCGAGCGGGTCGTAGCGGTACTCGACGACCTCGCCGGCGGCGTTCTCCAGGCGGACCAGCTGCCCGGCGGCGTCGTAGGCGCACCGGGTGACCCGGCCGTCGAAGTCGGACTGCGTGAGCAGCCTGCCCTCGGCGTCGTAGGTGTACTCCCAGGTCCGCCCGGCCGGGTCGAGCACGGCGAGCAGGCGCAGCTCGGTGTCGTAGCGGCGGGTGGTGCGCGCGCCCGTGGGGTCGGCCGTGGCGGTGACCAGCCCGAACGGCCCGCGCTCGGTGACGGTGACGCGGCCGAGCGCGTCGGTGTGCGACGTCTCCCCGCCCTCGCCGTCGTAGGTCCACAGCTGCCGGGCGCCGTCGGCGGCCACGACGGCCCGCAGGTCGCCCTCGACCGTCCAGGTCAGCGCTGTGCGGCCACCGGCCTCGCGCACCGCGCGCGGGCGCCCGAACAGGTCGGGTTCGGCCGGGGCGGCGGGGTCGCGCGGCTGCTCGGCGGTCGACGGCTGCTCGGCGTCCTGGTCTTCGGCCACGCCGAGCGGGTCGGTGTAGGGGTCGGGCAGCGCCGTGGCCGGGTAGCGGCGGCGGAACACTCCCCCGGCGGCCGCGACCTCGATTTCGAGCGCGTCTTCGGTGCGTTCGGTCAGCAGCACGCGGGTGCCGTCCGGGCGCAGCACCGCGCGCAGGATCCCGGCGGCGTCGTGCTCGAACTCCGTGCGCCGCCCGAGCGGGTCGGTGCGGGCCAGCAGGCGGTTGTGCGGACCCCATTCACTGCGCGTGACGCCGCCGAGCTTGTCGGTCTCGGCGACCACGTTGCCCGTCTCGTCGAACTCGAACACCTTCCGGTGCCCCAGCGAGTCGGTGGTCGTGGTGCGGCCTTCGGCGTAGGCGAGGGACCCGTCGAGGTAGCCCTGGTCGCCGACGGTCCGGACGCAGCGGCCCGCCTCGTCGTAGACGTAGCGGTACCAGGCGCCGTTGTGGTCGGTCCAGCCGGTGAGCCTGCCCTCGGCGTCGTGGTCGTAGCGCGCGGGCCGGGGCGTGGAGTTGGTGCGCTGCGCGAGGTGCCCGTACCGGTCGTAGTCGTAGTTCGCGACGGGCACGTCCCCGCCGGGCGAGACGGCCCGGACGGCCCGCACGCGGCCGCCGGCGGTGTCGAACGCGATCCGGGCGCCCGCGGAGTGCGTGAGCAGCAGCGGCGCGCCGGCGGGGTCGCGGTCGAGTTCGAGGAATTCGCCGTCCTCGGTCCGGACTTCGCGCAGCAGCAGCTCGCCGTCACCGGCGGGGGTGAACCGCCGGGCCTGCCCGCGGCCGGGATCGGTGACGACGTAGTCGTCGCCGTCGGCGTGCAGCAGGCGCAGGGGGCCGTGCTGGGAGGTCGTGCCGGCGCCGGGCGCGGGCAGCGGGAACGTCAGCACCATCGCGTCGGCCGAGTGGTAGCGCACCAGGCCGGCGTCGAGGGTCAGCCGCTCGTCGGGCAGCGCCGTCCAGGACGGGCCGAACCAGCGGCCGTCCCGGTAGGAGGACACGTGGTTGCGGGTGACGAGCTCGCCGAGCGCGCCGGGCACCACGAGGTCGACCTCGGTGAACAGCACGTCGCCGGTCGCGACGTCGATCGGGTCGAACTCGCAGACCTTCTCGTCGGGCTCCTTGTTCTTGGCCGGGTCCGGCCCGTCCTTGGGCTTGCCCTTCGGCGTGCCCGAAGGCGTGGTGGAGTTCCCGTCGGGCCCACCCCGGGTCGCGGGCGGCGGCGGTTCCGGGCTCTTCGGCGGCGGCTCGTCGGGGCCCTTCGAAGCCGGCGGCGGGTCGGTCTTGGGCGGGGTGTCGGGCCCCTTGGCACCCGAGGTGTGGGTCCCGTCGTCGGGCTTGCCGTTCGGCCCCTCACCGCCTTTGCCGTGGGGCCCGTCGATGCCCTTCGGGTTGCCGTTGATGTCCGCGTG
>NZ_JBEZDL010000054.1:0-10181 GCF_040648295.1 Amycolatopsis sp. NPDC049159 | reverse complement strand
GCCGCGTGGTACCGCTGGTCGGCGTTGTTCGCGGCGTCGCCCAGCGCCTTCTCGACCGGGCTCGACCCCTTGGTCGGCGTGGTGAGTGAACTCATCCGCCCTCCTCCCCGGCGTTGTCCGGCTCGTCCGATCGTCACACCCCCGCGTCTCCGCTGCCCAGTCGTGCATCGGAGTTGAATCGCAGTGCGTGGCTCGAAGCGATGTGACTATGCTTGAGCGATCAGGCTGGATCGGATATGCATCGGAGGCGTTGGTGTTCGGCACGCTGCTCGACACGGTGCTCGACCGGACCGTGCTCCCGGGGTACTCCCGCCTCGGCTACGCCCTGCGGCGACGCGCGTGGGACGGTCCCGCTCCCGGCGCGTTGGACGGCCGCGTCGCGCTCGTGACGGGTGCCGGTTCGGGGCTGGGGGAGGCCACCGCGACCGGGCTGGCCCGCCTGGGCGCCGAGGTGGTGCTGGTGGTGCGCGATCCCGGCCGCGGGGAGCAGGCGCTCGCGCGCGTCCGCGCGGCGGCCCCGGGGGCGAAGGTCCGGACGGCCCGGTGCGACGTGGCCGATTTCGCATCGGTGCGGGAGTTCGCGGCCGGGGAGTCGCGTGTGGACGTTCTCGTGCACAACGCCGGCGTGCTGCCGCCGCGGCGCTCGGAAAGCGTCGACGGCCACGAGATCACGTTCGCGACCCACGTGCTCGGCCCGCTGCTGCTGACCGAGTCGCTGCTCCCGGCCCTGCGTGCAGCCGGCGACGGCCGGGTGATCATGGTGTCGTCGGGCGGGATGTACACCCAGCCGCTCGCCGTCGACGACCCGGAATACCGGAACGGCCGGTACCGCGGCGCGACGGCGTACGCGCGGACGAAGCGGATGCAGGTCGAGCTGACCCCGCTGCTCGCCGAACGCTGGCGACCGGACGGCGTGGCCGTGCACAGCACCCATCCCGGCTGGGCGGACACCCCGGGGCTCGTCGGCTCGCTGCCGTCGTTCCGCAGGGTTCTCCAGCCGGTGCTGCGCACACCGGAGCAAGGTGCCGACACGGCGGTCTGGCTGGCGGCGGCCGATCCGCAGCCGGCGCCAGGGCGCTTCTGGCACGACCGGCGGGAGCGGCCGTTCCACGTCCTGCCGGGAACAGCGCCGAAGCCGGGTGAGGCGCAGCGTTTGCTGCGGTACTGCCTGGACGCGATCGGGGTCAGGTCCGGCTCAGCTGGATGATGCGCACGCATGGCTCGTGGTCCTGTCACGGCTGCAGCCGGACGAAGCCGCTGACGCTGCGCTGGTGGGTGACGCCCTCGATGTCGACCTCGATGACCGGGTCGTGGAAGCGCACGGTGCCCTGGTCGGGGATCGCCAGCCGGGTCGGTGCCTCCACGCTGAGCGTGATGGTGCCGCCGAGCAGCGACTCCGAGCCGGGGCAGGCCATCGCTTTCGCACCGTCCGGCCCGTCGAGCGCGTCGGCGTTGAGGCGTCGCAGGAACTCTTCGGCCACGGTACGGGCGGCTTGAAGCTGGCTGTCGCTGCCACGCGAGAACGAGGAAGCCGCTGGAGACGGCGCCGCCGAGCTCGGTCCCGGGTTCGCTGTGTTTTCGTGGGGCAGGAAGAAGCCGGGCGCCACGAAACCGGTCACCGCGACGATGACGACGACCAGTCCCAGCGCGGCGAGCGTGACCCACAGTCCGGTACGCCGCGGCCGCGGAGGCACCGGGCCGCGGCCGGGGTACGGCGGTGGGCCGTAGCCCGGGCGGGGTCCCCCGGACCACCCAGGCGGCGGTCCGCCTGGGTAGCCGTGCTGTGGATGCGTCATGACGGTCGCCTTTCCCTCCCCGGTCGGCCGACCTCCGAGAATAGGGTGATCATGCCGGCCGGCGCACGTCGGACACGCGCGAGCCTCGGGCCACGGCTGTCCGGCGAACAAGCGGGTCGCCTCGACCGCCCAGTCCTGCCACTGTTCTGGTGTCCAGCCGCGATTGAAACAGAGTTTCGTGTAGGTCTCGGTGCTGACCAGGCTCTACACGATGTCGACGGTGCGGTCGTCCGGTTGCCGCTCGTAGACCAGTTCCAGTACTTCGGCGGCGGCTTCACCGCCCATCGTCTACGGCCACCATCGGTGCACGTCGCGTAGGGCAGTATCGGCATGTTGGCCGAAGTCCAAGCCTGCAATTCCTGCCAAAGACGAGACGTAGGTGCTCAGGAGGTGTAGACCCCTGGCCCGATCGACTCGGACAAGCACCGTCCGCAGCAAGGACACATACTCACCGTAACCACATACCTCGTTGGCGCGAACCAGCAAAGCGCGTCGTACCTCGTGGTCGCCGTAGGGCAGATTAGCCGCCGCATGGGTCAACTGGTGTGCTGACAGATGCGGCGCCAACCCTGCCACTGCCCTGGCCCGAAAAAAATCGCTGGAAATGGTGGTGGCGGTGGCCAGCGCATCGGTCAGGACGGCAGCTCGTTGATCGACCGGAAGATGGGGTGCCAACGCTGTCAACGCCTCGGCTCGGGAGTATTCGTCGTTGATCGCGGTGGCAGCGGTCAACGCTTCGCTCAACTGCTGTGCGGACAGATGGGGCGCCATACCCGTCAACGCGGCGGCCTGGGCAGGTGCGTCGGTGATAGCGGTGGCAACAGTCAATGCGTAGGCCAGCTTTTGTGCTGACAGATGGGGTGCCAGCGCCGCCAATGCCTCGGCTCGGGAGTATTCGTCGTTGATCGCGGTGGCAGCGGTCAACGCTTCGCTCAACTGCTGTGCGGACAGATGGGGCGCCATACCCGTCAACGCGGCGGCCTGGGCAGGTGCGTCGGTGATAGCGGTGGCAACAGTCAATGCGTAAGCCAGCTTTTGTGCTGACAGATGGGGTGCCAGCGCCGCCAACGCCTCGGCTCGGGAGTACTCGTCGCTGATCGCGGTGGCGACGACCAGTGCTTCGACCAAGACCGCAGCTCGTTGATCGACCGGCAAATACGGCGCCAATCCTGCCACCGCCTCGGCCCAGGCGTACTCGCCGGTGATGGCGGTGGCAGCGGCCAACGCATCAGCCAGCTTTTGGGCTGACAGATGCGGCGCCAACGCTGTCAAGGCTGCGGCCCGAGCGGAGTCGTCGGTGATGCCGGTGGCTGCGGCCAACGCCTCGGCCAGGACCGCAGGTCGTTGATCGAGCTGCAGATGCGGCGCCAACGCCGTCAACACCTCGGCCCGGGCATACTTGTCGCGGATCACGGTGGCGGCGGCCAACGCCTCGGCCAGTCGATGTACCGGCAGATGCGCCGCCAGCGCCGACAACGCCGCCGCCCGGGCATACTCGCTGGTGATCGCAGTGGCAGCGGCCAACGCATCGGCCAACTGCTGAGCCGGCAGGTGCGGCGCCAACGCTGTCAACGCTGCGGCCCGAGTGGAGTCGTCGGTGATGGCAGTGGCTGTGGCCAGCGCGTCGGCCAGCTGCTGGGCCGGCAGATGCGGTGCCAGTCCACCCAACGCCTTGGCCCGGGAGTACTCGCTGGTGATGGCGGCGGCGGCGGTCAGCGCATCGGCCAGGACCGCAGTTCGTTGATCGAGCGGCAGGTGCGGTGCCAACGCCGTCAACGCTGCGGCCCAGGAGTACTCGCTGGTGATGACGGTGACGGCGGCCAAGGCATCGGCCAGCTGCTGCGCTGACAGATGCGGCGCCAATCTGCCCAACGCCTCGGCCCGCGCGGACTCGTCGGTGATGGCAATGGCCGTGGCCAGCGCATCGGCCAGCTGCTGGGCAGGCAGATGCGGCGCCAATCTGCCCAACGCCTCGGCCCGAGCGGACTCGTCGGTGATGGCGGTGGCGGCGGTCAGCGCATCGGCCAGGACCGCAGTTCGTCGATCGAGCGGCAGCCGCGGTGCCAGCGCTGTCAACGCCTCGGCCCGGGAGTATTCGTCGCTGAGGGCAGTAGCGAGGGCCAGCACTTCGGCCAGATGCTGGATCGGCAGACGCGGCACCAGCCCCGCCAATGCTCTGGATCGGCCAGATTCGTCATTGATGACAGTGGCAGCGGCCAAAGCATCGGCCAGCCGTTGCGACGGCAGATGCGGGGCCAAACTCCCCAACGCCTGGGCTATGAAGTACTCGTCGGTGATATCGGTGACGGTGGCCAGAGCCTCGGTCAGGACCGCGGGCCGTTGATCGAGCGGCAGATGCGGTATCAACGCCGTCAACGCTTTCACCCGGGCATACCCGCTGGTGATATCGGTGGCGGCGGCCAAGGCCTCGGTCAGGACCGCGGGCCGTTGATCGAGCGGCAGATGCGGTATCAACGCCGTCAACGCTTCCGCACGGGCATACCCGCTGGTGATGGCAGTGGCAGCGGTCAATGCCTCGGCCAGCTGCTGGGGTGACAGATGTGGCGCCAAACCTGCCAATGCCGTGGCACGGGCGGACTCGCTGGTGATGGCAGTGACAGCGGTCAATGCCTCGGCCAGCCGTTGGGGTGACAGATGTGGCGCCAAACCTGCCAATGCCGTGGCACGGGCGGACTCGTCGGTGATGGCGGTGGCGGCGGCCAGTGATTGAGTCGCGACGACGATTCGGTGATCTTCTGGCAGGTACGGGACAAGGGCGGTGAGTGCGGCCGAGCGGGTATCAGGAGTGGGAAGACGGCGGGCGTGGGCTACTGCCCGGGCCGGCGTCCAGATGTGCTTCCGCAGCAGGTTGACCAGTAACGTGGTGGGGATGGTGGTGGTCAGGCTGGTGATCGAGGCGGTGATCAACCAGTAGCGCAGTTCTTCGAGAAGGCTGGAGGCCGGTCGGCCGGTGGACAGGCAGGCATCGGTACGGCGTTGGCTGTCAGCAGATGCAGTGGCGATATCAGCGAGGTAGTCATCGATGGTGTCCGCCGTGTCGTGGGCAGCGAACCACACGTTCGCTACGCGGCCGTACTCCGTTGTGCACTCGGCGCGCAACAGGTCATGCAGCTCGCTGGACCGGTCAGCGTGAAGGAGATGCCGAGCCAAGTGCCGCAGCGGATATCCGCCGTGACCGCCGGCCAACCCGGGATGGGAGCCCAGACGCTCGATGCCGGTGTCCAGTCCACCGAACAGGTTCAGGTAGTGGGTGGCGATCCGGTCGTGGGCGTGCCTGGAGGCCGCGTCGAGTACTTCCGCCCAGTTTCGGTTTCGATTCGCCGTGTCGGCGTGGTCTCCTGTGAGTAGTTCACGGAAACTGGCGTGCAGGATCTCAAACCGTTGGACCGCCGAACCCCTGCGGCCCTGGCGCCCGATGGGGGCATCCGTGGCGGAGAGAAACGGCCGAAGCGTCTCGTAGCACAAAGATCGCGCGGTGGACTCGGCAACGCCGGCCAGCTCGGCAAGGGTGACCGCAGACAGGGGCTCGCCGACAACGGCCAACGTGGAGAGAACCGGCAGGATCTCACTATCCCACCGGGGCATCCGGCGCCATCTGTCGAGAGTGTTCAGGTAGTAGGCGGACAGGTCGGCCAGCAGGTCGTTGAGGTTTCGAGGATTGCGTTGCCCCAGACGGATCTCTTCCAGGGCATACCGCACGTACACCCAGATTCCGCCGCACCGCCGCGTCAGCTCCGCAGCGACCTCGTCCGCCGTCGTCCCAGCCTTGAGCAGCTGCACCTGAAGGTCGTTGTCCTGAAATGCCTTCTTCAGGTAGTCGGCGACATCGTCGCGATTGCGGTCATCATGCGGATTGATCGACAACACCACAGGTGTCGGAGTGGACGACGGCGGACTGTAGCCTGAGCGGTAGGTGCCGACCACGAAAACCCCGTCGGGCAAAACTGACGGCAGCCCCCATGGTTGCCGCTCGTCTCCTACCGTGTCGGCCTCGTCCGCGCCGTCGACCACCAAGACCAGTGGTTTGCCGGCCGCCGCTGCCCGGCGAAGTACGCGCTCGAATCCGTCTGCTTTGCCCGCCCACTCCGGCAGCATCCGTCCGGGTGTCAACTCCCACAGGCCACACTGCTGAATCAGTTGACCTGCCAGGTTCCGCAACCCCACCGTTTCGGACGCACCGCGGGACAGTCGTACGAAATGCCCGGGCCATCCCCGCGATTGCACCAGATGTGACGCGATCGCAGACTTTCCCACACCAGCCGGACCTTCGATCCACACGTATCCCGATCGCCTGTCGGAGAGGGCCTGGTCGATCTGATCGAGCAGCCAGGTTCGCCCGCTGAAGTCCCTGTCCAGTACGGAAGCCATGGCGGAGTCCAGATCGAGGACAGCGTCTTCGACAGACACCGCGCCCGCGCCGACTGCGCCAAAGGTCACCGACCCGATCATCTGTGCCTGAGCGATGTTTCCTGGCACCACGCCGGCGTTGAGGGCGTTGGAGAAAGGCAGGTCTCCCTGGCCTTGCGGTAGAGGCAGCGGCTCACCAGCATCGCCGCGGTCCCCGGCGGCGACGTTGGGGTGGACTGGTACCCGACCCCATGGCGTGTCGAACTGCTGTATGGCGGGCGGTGCGAGGGCCCCGCGGTCAGCGTGCTCGAGCGACTGCCGTATTCGGCTGACGAACCGTTTGACTGTGCCGTAGACCAGAGCCTGACGATCGTGGGGTTTGCAGATGCCGACGTGGTCGGCGTCAATCGGGATCGGCTGGGCCTGCGGGAAACCCGGGTCCGCCGATATCTGGTCGACAACCCACAGGCCTTTGGTGGGACGGCCCTCATGGAACACCAGATGGGCGATGCCGGCCTGGGCTGCCCAGTTGCGATATCGGTCGTTGAGGTGCCGAAGGTGGGCGGCGTTGCGTTGAAGATCGTCAACGGCCGAGGTGTCGCGGCAGACTGGTCCCAGTGCTTCGAACAGCTTGGTGACGCTGGAATCGGTGTGGGGCGTACTCAGGAACACCACACCGCGTGCGGCAACGGCGAAGAAACGGGCGTACTCCGTACGCTCCTCGGCAGCATGGAGGAGGATCTCCTTGGCCAGCAGCCCACCCAGGCTGTGCGTGACGAAACACAGCGGTCGTCTACCGATCCCGTTGTCCTGCAGGTGGGCCAGCAGGTTGATTGCCTCATCCCGCGTGGGCAGGGCGCGGCTGCGTCGCTTGCTGGACCAAGCGTCGTAGCCGACCGACCAAACGGCCACATCGTCGAAGTCTTCCCCCAGCCACTGCGGCCAGAACGCGGACCCGTCCTTCCGGCACCACGTCGCACGTGGGTCACCGTCCAGGCCGTGGAGGAACACGACATCCAGCACAGCCGGCTGCGGGGTGTGCACTGCAACGACTTCCGTCACCCTCACGATCCTCCGGACGACCGCGCCAGCACTCGCACCTGGCTAACACCGAACCACGTCGACTATGCCACCGACCGAGGTGCAGGGCACGAGCCGCGCCGTGGTCGCGACTCGTGGACGCGACCGTCGCTGAGGATAGGGTGCAGTGTTACATTGCGGATACTTTCTGTAATCACACCTTCGTGTCGCGGGTCGCCACGCCGATGCGCGCGGGTGGACGGGGATGGCAATGCTACCGAACGAGTCATCGCCCCTCGGATTGTCACACCTATAGTGCGAGCCCCTTCTGACCGCCGCGCGGGAATCGGTCAACCACCAGCACGGCGGTCGGACGACCTCCTCGCCAGTGCCGTCGCAGTGACCGCGATCTCCTGGACCGGCCCGACGCAGCACCAGCCATCGATACCCGCGCCGCCACGACGAGGTGCCGAGCGAGCCTCTCACGCGCGCTCGGAACCGCCGTGAAACACCTCGAGGTGGACTTTCGCCGCTGCCTCGCTGTCCAGCCAACGCAACCCGAATTGTTCGCCGTACCAGTCGAGCCGGGCCGACGCGAGCTCCTCCTGCGCGCTGTCGGTCCCCGGATCCGAGCGATCCTCGTACCGCCAGTGATCCGGCTCGTTCTCGTCCCGGCGCGCGAACACCATGTCGACGTAGGTGGTGCCGCCGGCTCGGGGGCTCTTGACGAGTTCCGGAACCGTGACGTGGAGGTACCCCTCGAACCGCGTCCCGTCGATCACCTGGGCGATCCGGCCGGCGAATGCGAAGTCCTCCACCCTACCGCGCTTCATCAGCACCTCCGCGGCCCATTGTCGTGCAACGCAGTTGTCGGCTGTCCTTCGGGCAAGGGGTCGCATCACGCTCACGTCGGGTGCCACGCCGGCATCAGCTCCCGGCACATCCGGGGAGCGCACCCGGCGGGCTAGCCGCCGAGGGCGACGTGGAAGAGCTTCTCGTTGCTGTTGTCCGGGATGCTGTCCTTGTCGCCGTTGTTGGTCGTGGTCAGCCACAGGCCGCCGTCGGGGGCGGGTTCCACCGTGCGCAGCCGGCCGTAGGTGCCGGTGAAGTACGCCTGGACGTTCGTGAGGTCGCTGCCGCTGATGACCTCGCGGTACATCCGGGTCCCGCGTTCGCAGGCGACGTACAGGACGTCGCGCACGATGGCGATGCCGGAGCAGGAGCCGTCCGCCGTGGGGTACGTGCGCTTGGGGGCGATGAAGCCGGACGTGCCGCAGGTTCCGGACGTGCCTTCGCACGCGGGCCAGCCGTAGTTGCCGCCCTTGGTGATCAGGTTGGTTTCGTCCATCACCGCGTTGCCGAACTCCTGCTCCCACAACCGGCCCAGCGAATCGAACGCGAGGCCTTGCGGGTTGCGGTGGCCGTAGCTCCACACCTGGTTGCCGAAGGGGTTGTCCGGAGGCACGCTGCCGTCCGGGTTGATGCGCAGCACCTTTCCGTTGAGGCTGGCCTTGTTCTGCGCGTTGTCGCCGTTCTGGGCGTCCCCGGTGCTGGCGTACAGCTTGCCGTCGGGGCCGAAGCGCAGCCGGCCGCCGTTGTGGAACTTGTTGCGCAGCAGCCCGCTCAGCAGGACCTGCTCGGTTCCGGTGTCGAGCCGGTCGTTCTCGAGCTTGATCCGCACGATCCGGTTGTCGCCGGGGGAGGTGTGCATGAGGTACAGCCAGTGGTCGCTCGCGAAGCTCGGGGCGACGGCCAGCCCGAGCAGACCACCTTCGCCGTCGGTGTTGTCGACGCCCGGGACCGTGCCCACGGTGGTCTTGACGCCGGTGGCGGGGTTCAGGTGGACGATGTCGTGGGCGTCGCGCCGGGTGTAGAGGATCGTGCCGTCCGGCAGGGTCGCCAGCCCCCACGGGATGTCGGTGTCGGTCGCGAGCTGCGTCACCGCGCAGACGGAGTCACCGCAGGACGCGCCGGTCGTCACGGTCGTGGTCGCGCTGGGCGCCGACGCGTTCGCCTGGGCGTCGCGGGCCACCACGTGGTAGCGGTAGGCCGTGTTCGCCGCGAGGCCGCTGTCGACGAAGGTGGTCGCGGGCGGGGTGGTGGCGGTCCCGGTGACGGTGCCGGCCTTGGTGTCGCCGCGGTAGACGTCGTACGCGCGGACGCCGGTGTTGTCCGTGGCGGCGGTCCAGTTCAGGGTCACGGTCGTGCCGGCCGCGCTGCCGGTCAGCCGCGTGGGCGCGCTCGGCGGCTCGTTGTCCGGCTGGCACTGCGGTGGCGTGATGGGCACGGTGGCGCTGGCCTGCGAGACGTTGCCCGCCGCGTCGCGCGCGTTCACGTAGAGGCCCCACGTCACGCCGCCGACGACGGTGAGGCTCGTCGACAAGGTGCTCACCGACTTCATCAGCTGCCCGTCGTGGTAGACGTCGTAGAACGCGACGCCCACGTTGTCGCTGGAGGCGTTCCACGAAAACGTCACCGCGTCGCAGACCAGGTCGCTCACCCGCGGGTTGCCCGGCACGGTCGGCGGCTGGGTGTCGCCGAGGGCGGTCCGCCACTTCTGGTTGTCCTGGCCGGTGCAGGTCCACAACCCGACCAGCGTGCTGTTCGCGGTGCCGGCCCCGGTGACGTCCAGGCAGAGCCCGGACTGCACGCCGGTGATGGAGCCGTCGGCGTTGATCTTCCACTTCTGGTTGGCGCCGCCGCTGCAGGGGTAGATCTGGACGTCGGCGGGCGCGGTGGTGCGCTGGCCGGCGACGTCGAGGCACTGGGCGTCGTCGTAGACCCGCAGTTCGCCCGCGGGGGTGAGGGCCCACCGCTGGTTGGCCTGGCCGACGCAGTCGTAGATGTTGACCCGCGTCTTCGGCGTCGTGCTGTTGCCGACGACGTCCAGGCAGCGGCCGGAGGCGACACCGACCACGGTCGCGCCGGCCGCGGCTTCGGCGGCCCGGCGGCCCCACCAGGGCGCGGCGGCGGGGTCCCCCCCCCCCGGGGGCCCGC
>NZ_JBEZDL010000053.1:0-10405 GCF_040648295.1 Amycolatopsis sp. NPDC049159 | reverse complement strand
AACTCTGCAACCCCCCCTTCCCCCGCCCCCCCTGGTTTTTTTCGCGGGCGGTTCTCACCGCCCTGAACACTCACGACCCCTTCCCCACAAGGAGTACCCAGTGCGGCGAATCCTCGTCGCGCTAATGGGGTGTGCCCTGTTAGCGCTTTCCTTCCTCACGTCCGGCCCCGCCCAAGCGGCGGTCGAAGCGGGTCCGTCGGCGAGCCAGCTGCTCGCCAAAACCCAGAACTGCCAGCAGATCTCCAACGGCAAGTATTCCTTCGACGAAGGCGGCGCGGCCACCGTTCCCGTCTGCCAGACCGCCGGCGCCGTGTTCTTCACCGCCGACATGGACGTCGACTGCGACGGCGTCCGCACCACGCAGTGCAACGAGAACACCGACTGCTGCTTCTACCCCGACACCGCGTTCCACACCTCGACCGACCAGCCGCTCAACGCGGCGCAACTGCCCTACATCGTCCTCCCGCAGCCGACGTCCACATGGGACTACCGCAACTACGGGATCGACGGCGGTTCGGTCGTGGCGGTGATCTACAACAACCAAGTCACCTACGCGGTCGTCGGCGACACCGGCCCGACGAGCATCATCGGTGAGGCGTCCTACGCCACCGCCGTCAGCCTCGGCATCAACCCCGACCCGAAGAACGGCGGCACCGAAGGCCCGGTGACCTACGTCGTGTTCCCGAACACGCACGTCGACCCGATCGAGAACCACGGGAACGCGGTCAGCCTCGGCGAGCAGGTCGCCACGCAGTTCGTCGGCGGCACCACGCCCCCGCCCGCCGGGACGGCCGGGCCGATCAAGGGCATCGGCGGCAAGTGCGCCGACGTCGCGGGTGCGAACAACGCCAACGGAACCGCCGTCCAGCTCTACGACTGCAACGGCTCAGGCGCTCAACAGTGGACAGTCGGCACCGACGGAACCGTGAAAGCACTCGGCAAGTGCCTCGACGTCACCAGCGCGGGCACCGCGAACGGCACCCCGACCCAGCTGTGGGACTGCAACGGAAGCAACGCGCAAAAGTGGTCGGCGAACGCGGCGAAGAACCTCGTGAACACCGGCTCCGGCAAGTGCCTCGACGCCACCGGGAACTCGAGCGCCAACGGGACCCGGCTCCAGATCTGGACCTGCGGGTCCGGCGCGAACCAGAAGTGGACGCTCCCATGAGGAAACTGCTCACCCTGCTCGGCGTGACCGCGCTCGCCGCGGCCACCTTCGCCGCGCCCGCGCAAGCCGCGGGCGAGACCGTCAACATCTGGCTCACCACCACCAGCGACTCCGGCGGCCGGACGGTCACCCGCGGCCTCCAGCAGCAGACGCCGATCTCGTTCGCCGCGGGCACCGGCACCGGTGGCGTGACCATCAACGTCAACGAAGGCACCACCTACCAACAGTTCGAGGGTGGCGGAGCGTCCTTCACGGACACCGCGGCCTGGCTGATGAACTCCAGCGGCGCGCTGTCCCCAGCCACCCGCGACGACACGATGCGCAAGCTGTTCGACCCGAACAACGGCATCGGGCTGAGCTTCATCCGCAACCCGCTCGGCGCGTCCGACCTGGCCCGCTACAGCTACACCTTCGACGACGTGCCGGCCGGGCAGACCGACCCGAACCTGACGCACTTCTCGATCGCCCACGACCAGGCCGACGTGCTGCCGCTGACCAAGCAGGCCAAGCAGCTCAACCCGCAGGCCAAGGTGATGGCGTCGCCGTGGAGCGCGCCGCCGTGGATGAAGGACAACGACAGCTACCTGCTCGGCTGGGTCGAATCGCAGTACTACCCGGCCTACGCGCAGTACTTCGTCAAGTACCTCCAGGCCTACCAGGCCGCGGGCGTGCCGATCGACTACGTCTCGATGCAGAACGAGCCGACGTGCTGCGCGAGCTACCCGTCGACCAACTGGAACGGCGCCGGGCTCGCGTACTTCGCGAAGAACAACCTGCTGCCGGCCCTGCAGGGTGCCGGACTGTCCACAAAGGTCCTCGCGCTCGACTGGAACTGGGACACCTACGCCTCCTACGGTGCCCCGACCCTGGACGACGCGGCGATCCGCACCCACCCGAACTTCGGGGGCGTGGCCTGGCACGGCTACGGCGGGAACATCGCGCAGCAGACGACCACGCACAACCAGTACCCGAACGTCAACGCCTACTCGACCGAGCACTCCGGTGGCACCTGGATCTCGAACCAGCAGGCCGAAGACATGAACAACATCGTGGACTACACCCGGAACTGGTCGAAGAGCGTGACCAAGTGGAGCCTCGCCGTCGACCAGAACATGGGGCCGCACAACGGCGGCTGCGGCACCTGCACCGGTCTGGTCACCGTCCACAACGGAGACTCGCGCAGCGGGCAGGTCGACTACACCGTGGAGTACTACACGATGGGTCACCTGACGAAGTTCGTGAAGCCGGGCGCGTACCGGATCGACTCGAACGACAACTCGACCGTCCGCAACGTCGCCTGGAAGAACCCGGACGGCTCGAAGGCGCTGATCGCGTACAACTCGGGCACCGGCGCCCAGAGCGTGCGGGTGAACTGGGGCAACTCGTCGTTCACCTACTCCCTGCCCGGTCACACCTCGGCGACGTTCACCTGGAGCGGCAACCAGGGCAACGGCGGCGGAACCGGCGGGACCGGCCCGATCACCGGCCTGGGCGGGAAGTGCGTCGACGTCGCCGGGGCGAGCAGCGCCAACGGCACCGCGGTCCAGCTCTACGACTGCAACGGCTCGACGGCCCAGCAGTGGACCGCCGGCACCGACGGCACGATCCGCGCGCTCGGCAAGTGCCTCGACGTCACCGGACAGTCCACAGCGGACGGTGCCCGGCTGCAGCTCTGGGACTGCGGTGGGACGGCCAACCAGAGATGGGCGGCCACCGCGGCCAAGGACCTCGTCGGCTCCGCGTCGAACAAGTGCGTCGACGCCACCGGCAACTCCAGCGCCAACGGCACCCGGCTGCAGATCTGGACCTGCACCGGTGCCGCCAACCAGAAGTGGAACGTGCCCGCATGAAGAAAACAGCAGTACTCGGCGCCCTGATCGCCGCGTCGGCGCTGGTGCTCGCCCCCGGTGTCGCGCAGGCGGCGACCGGGCCGATCACCGGCATCGCCGGCAAGTGCGTCGACGTCAACGCGGCGAGCACCGCCAACGGCACGGCGATCCAGCTCTACGACTGCAACGGCTCCGGCGCCCAACAGTGGACGGTCGGCTCCGACGGATCCATGCAGGCGCTGGGCAAGTGCCTCGACGTGACGAGCGCCGGCACCGCGAACGGCACGACCATCCAGCTCTGGGACTGCAACGGCTCGAGTGCCCAGAAGTGGACGGCCAACGCGGCGAAGAACCTCGTCAACACCGGCTCGGGCAAGTGCCTCGACGCCACCGGGAACAGTTCCGCCAACGGCACCCGGCTGCAGATCTGGACGTGCGCGAGCACGGCCAACCAGCAGTGGACGCTCCCGGTCGGCGGCACCACCCCGCCGCCGACCGGGCCGGGCGCGATGGCCGTCGCGCCGTACCTCTACAACGGCTGGGGCGACCCGCCCAACCCGTCCACGATCATGAACGCCACCGGCGTCAAGTGGTTCACGATGGCGTTCATCCTGTCCAACGGCTACTGCAACCCGCAGTGGGACGGCGGCCGCGCGCTCGCCGGCGGCGTCGACCAGAGCACCATCAACACCATCCGCGCGGGCGGCGGCGACATCATCCCGTCGTTCGGCGGCTACTCCGGCAACAAGCTGGAGTCGTCGTGCGGCAGCGCCGGTGAACTGGCGGCCGGCTACCAGAAGGTGATCAACGCCTACGGCCTCAAGGCGATCGACATCGACATCGAGGCCGACGCGTACAGCAACCCGACGGTGCAGCAGCGCACGGTCGACGCGCTGAAGACGGTCCGGGCGAACAACCCGGGCATCAAGCTGTACGTCACCTTCGGCACCGGCCAGTCCGGCCCGGACAACAGCCTGGTGAACCGGGCCGCACAGGCCGGGCTCACCGTCGACGGCTGGGTCATCATGCCGTTCGACTTCGGCGGCGCCGGCCAGAACATGGGCACGCTGACCCAGCGGGCGGCCGAGGGCCTCAAGAACGTCGTCAAGGGTGCGTACGGCTACGACGACGACACCGCCTACCGGCACATGGGCATCTCGTCGATGAACGGCATCACCGACAACAGCGAGACGGTCACCCTGAACGATTTCACCACCATCCTGGGCTACGCGAACGCGCACCACCTGGCCCGGTTGACGTTCTGGTCGGCCAACCGCGACCGCCCCTGCCCAGGCGCCTACCCGAACAACGACACCTGTTCGGGTGTTTCCCAGCAGGCGTGGGACTTCACGAGGATCTTCGCCCGCTACGCCGGCTGACGCCGGGGAAGGTGAGGGCTGCCGGGCCGCGGCACTGGGGAGGCGGCGACCCGGCAGCGTGGTCCGCCTGCCGCTGGGGGTCTCCGGCGGCGGAACCGCACCGAGGTTATCCAGCCGGAATCGCAGGCGGCCGGTGCTCGGCCCGTCCGGACGCCAAGCGTGCCCGAACGCGCACCGTAAACTGGCGGCCGTGGCGGAGACGACTGTGGACGAAGTGCTGGCCGAGCTGGCTGCCCTCGACGACCCCAAGGCCCGTGCGGTCAACGAAAAGCACGGCGACGACCACGGCGTCAACCTGAGCAAGCTGCGCGCCGTCGCCAAACGGCTGAAGACGCAGCAGGACCTCGCGCGTGAACTGTGGGCGACGGACGACACCGCGGCCAAGCTGCTCGCGACGCTGATCTGCCGCCCGAAGGCCTTCGAGCGCGCCGAGCTCGACGCCATGCTCCGGACCGCGCGCACGCCGAAGGTGCACGACTGGCTCGTCAACTACGTCGTCAAGAAGAGCCCGCACGCCGAAGAACTGCGCGAGGCCTGGTTCGCCGACCCGGATCCGGTGGTCGCGAGCGCCGGCTGGGCGTTGACGACCGCTCGCGTACCCGCGATGACCGAGGGCCTCGGCGAACTCCTCGACGTCATCGAGAAAGACATGAAGGGCGCTCCGGACCGCCTGCAGTGGGCGATGAACCACTGCCTGGCCCAGATCGGCATCGAACACGCGGACCTGCGCGCGCGGGCGATCGACATCGGCGAGCGCCTGGAAGTCCTCAAGGACTACCCGACGCCGCCGAACTGCACGTCCCCGTTCGCGCCCGTCTGGATCGCCGAGATCGTGCGACGGCGGTAGCTACTCCGCCGCGCTCGCCGCGCGGGCGGCGTCCGCGCGATCGGCGTACGCCTCGACCAGCTGCTCCTCCGCGTCCGCGAGGTACTTCATCAGCAGCTGCTCCGCGCCCGGCCCGTCGCCCGCCTCGATGCGGTCGAGGATCTCGTGGTTGCGCGGCAGGTAGCGCTCGTGGAAGCGGCGCGGCTCGGCCATGATGTGGAAGACCAGCCGCAGCTCGGCGGTCAGCCTGCCGACCAGCTCGTTGACGCGCTCGCTGCCGGACAGCGCGGCCAGCTCCTGGTGGAACCACACGTTCGCGGTGCCGAGGTCCTTCCAGTTGCCGGAGCGGGCGGCCTCGTCGCCGATGTCGACCTTCTCCTTGATCCGCGCGAAGGACGCCGGCTTGGCCGTCACCCCGCGGACCGCCGCACATTCGATGATCTTGCGGACGCGGTAGATGTCGACGACGTCCTCGATGCTCGGGATGCGGACGAAGACCCCGCGGTTGAGCTCGTGGGCCAGCAGCCGCTCGTGCGTGAGCAGCCGGAACGCCTCGCGCAGCGTGTTGCGCGAGACGCCGAGCGCGTTGCCGATGTCCTGCTCCGAGAGCCGCCCGCCGGGCAGGAAGAAGCCCTCCGCGATGCGCTTGCGGAGGACGCCGGCGACCCGTTCGGCCGTGCTCTTGCGGCTGACCAGGCCGCGGTCGGCCGCCAAGCCCGGCAACCCGCTGTCTTCGATGACCACGCTGCGAGGATACGCGTCACACAGGGGACGATCCAATTGCAGTCTTGTGGAATTGTTGAACAATCCCTACCGTGTGAGGCACGCCACGATGAGAGACACTGGCCAGGAGGTGCCCATGACCGCGACCACTGCAACCGAGGCCCGGCCGTTCGACTGGTTCCGCACGCTCGGCAAACGCGGACGGCGTGCCTTCGTCGGCGCGTTCGGCGGCTACGGCCTGGACTCGTTCGACTACCAGACGCTGCCGCTCGGCCTGGCCGCCATCACGGTCTACTTCGGCATTTCGAGCGGCGAAGCCGGTCTCCTGGGCACGACGACGCTGGTCGTGTCGGCCGTCGGCGGCGTCGGCGCGGGCATGCTCGCCGACCGCATCGGCCGCGTCCGCACGCTCCAGATCACCATCGCGATGTACACGATCTTCACGGTGCTCTGCGGGTTCGCGCCGAACTTCGAGACGCTGCTGATCTTCCGCGCCCTGCAGGGCCTGGGCTTCGGCGGCGAGTGGGCGGCCGGCGCCGCGCTGGTCGCGGAGTACTCGCAGGCCAAGTACCGCGGCCGGACCGTGGCGTTCGTGCAGAGCGCTTGGGCGGTCGGCTGGGGCCTGTCGGTGGTTGTCTACACCGTGGTGTTCACCGTCGCGAGCGACGACGTGGCCTGGCGGATCATGTTCTGGACCGGCGTCATCCCGGCGCTGCTCGTGCTGTGGGTCCGCAAGAGCGTCAAGGACGCCCCGCGCGCGGAGGAACGCCTCAAGGCCGAACGCCCGAAGGGCACGCTGCTCCGGATCTTCAAGGGCGACCTCCTGCGCACGACGTTCTTCGCCGCGCTGCTGGCCACCGGCGTCCAGGGCGGCTACTACACGATCTCGACGTGGCTGCCGTCGTACCTGAAGAAGACGCGCGAACTGACCGTGATCGGCACCGGCGGCTACCTCGCGTTCCTCATCACCGGCGCGTTCGTCGGGTACGTCTGCGGCGGCTACCTCACGGACCTGCTGGGGCGCAAGAAAACCTTCCTGACCTTCGCGCTGCTCTCGGCCGCGCTGATCGTCGCGTACACGCAGATCCCCAGGGGCGCCAACGGACTCGTGCTCGTCCTCGGCTTCCCGCTCGGCTTCTCGATGTCCGCGATCTTCAGCGGCTTCGGCGCCTACCTCGCCGAGCTCTACCCGACGGCACTGCGCGGGACGGGCCAGGGCTTCACCTACAACTTCGGCCGCGCGGTCGGGGCGATCTTCCCGACCGTCGTGGGCTTCCTCGGCGCCGGCGGAGCGATCGTCTTCGGCGCGTTCGGCTACGGCATCGCGGTGCTCGCGCTGCTCGGCCTCCCGGAAACCCGGGGCATCGAACTCGTCGATTGAGGGGGAACTCATGACGACCTTCGACCAGCCGGCCACGTTCACGCCGGCGCAGGCGCGCGCGGTCTTCCGCCGCGGCACCGCCCGCCCCACCACGGGCTGGGCCAACGGCTTCACCCAGACGAACCTGATCGCCGTCCCCGAAGACTGGGCGTACGACGTCCTGCTCTTCTGCACCCGCAACCCGCAGCCGTGCCCGCTGCTCGACGTCACCGACGCCGGCGACCCGGGCACCCGGCTCGCCGAGGGCGCGGACCTGCGCACCGACCTGCCGCGCTACCGGATCTGGCAGAACGGCGTGCTGGCCGGCGAGGTGGCGGACGCGACCGGGCTGTGGCGCAGCGACATGGTCGCCTTCTCGATCGGCTGCAGCTTCACGTTCGAGACGGCGCTGGCCGCCGGGGGCGTCCCGCTGCGGCACGTCAAGCAGGGCCGCAACGTCGCGATGTACGTGACGAACCGGCAGTGCGAGCCCGCCGGGCGGCTGTTCGGGCCGATGGTCGTGTCGATGCGGCAGATCCCGGAGGACCGCGTCGACGACGCCATCCGGATCACCCGGGCGATGCCCGCCGTGCACGGCGCCCCCGTGCACATCGGCGACCCGCTGGCGCTGGGGATCGAGGACCTCTCGCGGCCGGACTTCGGCGATCCGGTGGACGCGCACGCGAGCGACGTCCCGGTGTTCTGGGCCTGCGGCGTCACCCCGCAGGCGGCGCTGATGGCGTCGCGGCCTCCCTTTGCGATCACCCACGCGCCGGGGTACATGTTCATCACCGACCGCCACGACAGCGAATACCGGGTGGGCTGAAATGGACCTGAACAGCGACCTCGGCGAGGGCTTCGGCGCCTGGAAGATGGGCGACGACGAAGCCATGCTCGACATCGTGACCAGCGCGAACATCGCGTGCGGCTTCCACGCGGGCGACCCGTCGGTGATGCGGCGGGTGTGCGACCTGGCGGCCGAGCGCGGCGTCGCGATCGGCGCGCACGTCGGGTACCGCGACCTGGCGGGGTTCGGCAGGCGCGCGCTCGACATCGCGCCGGACGACCTGGCCGACGAGGTGCTCTACCAGATCGGCGCGCTCGACGCGTTCGCGCGCGCGGCCGGCAGCGCCGTGACGTACGTGAAGCCGCACGGCGCGCTGTACAACACCGCGGCGGTGGACGCCGAGCAGGCCGCGGCGATCGTCGACGGCCTGCGCCGGTACGACCCCGCGCTCGCGCTGCTCTGCCTGCCGAACTCGGAAATGCAGCGGCAGGCGGAGATCGCGGGCGTGGTGGCGTACGCGGAGGCGTTCGCGGACCGGGCGTACACCGCTGACGGCAAGCTGGTCTCGCGCAAGCGGCCGGGCGCGGTCCTGCACGACCCCGACGTCGTCGCCGAGCGCGCGGTCGGCATGGCGACCGGCGGCGTCGTGACCGAGGACGGCACCAAGCTCGACGTGCGCCCGGATTCCCTGTGCGTGCACGGGGACACGCCGGGCGCGGTGGAGCTGGCCCGCCGGATCGAGGCGGCGCTGACCGACGCCGGCGTCCAGCTCGGCGCGTTCACCGGATGACCGTCCGGTTGCTGCCGTGCGGGCGGCGCGCGGTGCTGGTCGAGACCGGCGACGTGCTCGGTTACCAGGCGGCGTTGGCCGAACTGGCCCCGGACGGCGTCGAGGAGCTGGTCCCGGCGGCGCGGACGCTGCTGGTCCGCTTCGACCCGGCGGTGACCGACGCCGGCCGGCTGGGCGCGGTGCTGCGCGAAGTGTCCCCTGTGGACAGTGCGACGGCCGACGCGGGCGAGGTGGTGATCCCGGTGGTGTACGACGGCGAAGACCTGGCCGAGGTCGCCGCGGAAACGGGGCTGGGCGTCGGTGCGCTGATCGCCCGCCACAGCGGCGGCTCGTACGTTTCGGCGTTCTGCGGGTTCGCGCCGGGTTTCGCGTACCTGTCCGGCTCGGACCCGGTGCTGCACGTGTCCCGCCGGTCCTCGCCGCGCACCCGGATCCCCCCGGGTTCGGTGGCGATCGCGGGCGAGTACAGCGCGATCTACCCGAGCGCGTCCCCCGGCGGCTGGCGGCTGCTGGGCCGCACGGACGTGCCGGTCTGGGACGTCGAGCGCGACCCGCCGAACCTGCTGCCGCCGGGCACCCGCGTCCGGTTCACGGCGGTGCCGTCGTGAAGCTGGAAGTCGTGCGGCCGGGCTTCTCGACGACGGTGCAGGACCTCGGCCGCCCCGGGCACGCGGCGCTGGGCGTCGGCCGGTCCGGCGCGGCCGACCGCGCGTCGTTCCGGCTGGCCAACCGGCTCGTCGGGAACCCTGGTGGAGCGGCCGCGCTGGAGGTGACGCTGGGCGGGCTGGTGCTGCGCGCTTCGGCCGTCACGACGGTCGCGGTGACCGGTGCCGCTTGCCCGCTGTCGAAGGGCGGCTTGAACTCGCCGATCACGTTGTGGCCGGGCGGAGAACTCGCGCTGGGCACGGCTTCTTCGGGCCTGCGCTGCTACGTCGCGGTGCGCGGCGGCATCGACGTGCCGCCGGTGCTGGGCTCGCGGGCGACGGACACGCTGGGAAAGCTGGGCCCGCCGCCGCTCGCCGCGGGCATGCTGCTGCCGATCGGCCCGGCGCCGCGGGAGTTCCCCGTCGTGGACCTCGCGCCCCGGGCGTCGTTGCCGGAATCGCCGGTGTTGCGGGTGACGCCGGGACCGCGTCGCGACTGGTTCGCCGCCCCGGACGACCTGCTGTCCACTGTGTACACGGTCTCGCCCGATTCGGACCGCGTCGGCATCCGGTTCACCGGCGCACCGCTCGCCCGGGCGCGCCACGACGAGCTGCCGTCCGAGGCGTGCGTCCCGGGCTCGCTGCAGGTCCCGCCGTCCGGCCGCCCGATCCTGTTCCACGCCGACCACCCGACGACCGGCGGCTACCCGGTGATCGCCGTCGTCGAGGAGGCCGACCTCGACCTGGCGGCCCAGCTGCGGCCGGGTCAGACCGTGCGCTTCCGTCCCGCGTCGTGAGTGTTCAGGGCGGGTGGGATGCGCCCCCAGACAAAACGCCCCCCCCCCCCGCGGGGTGGGGGGGGGGGGACGGGGGCCCCCCGCGCCCCCCCCGCGGGGCCC
>NZ_JBEZDL010000052.1:0-11471 GCF_040648295.1 Amycolatopsis sp. NPDC049159 | reverse complement strand
CGCACCAGGCCCTTGAGTTCGGTGAACTCCGGCCCCATCCGCACCCGCGTCTTGATCCACGGCGGCTTCTTCTCGATCGGCGTCTCACTGTTGCGTACCTCGAGACGCAGCAGCTTCCGGCCTTCAGGCGCAGCACTCACGCCTCCAACCGTACGCCCGTCCGGGCTAAGCGGGGTCGGGGGTGACGCCGGTCAGCTCCGCCGTGACGTCCCACAACGCGGCCCCCAGCGACTCGCTCAGCGCCGGGGTCAGGGGACGTACTTTGACCGGGTGCCCGCGCATGCCGCCGAGGCCGCCCGGGGCGATGTAGTCGCCGCCTTCGACGCCGTCCGCCGTGGCCGCGTACAGCTGGGGGAGGGCGCCCTGGCGGACGTTCTGGGCGAACAGGGCCTCGCCGATGCGGTGGCCGCCCGCGATGACGCCGCGGACCACGGCGTTGGAGTACGAGCGGGCCATGCCGCTGCCGAGGCCGGTCGCCGTGTAGCCCGGGTGGGCGGCGACGCTGAGGACGTCGTCGCCGGACTTGCGCAGGCGGCGGTCGAGCTCCAGGGCGAACACCTGGTTGGAGAGCTTCGACTGCCCGTACGCGGTCGCCGGGTTGTAGCGGCGGTGCTCGCCGTTGGGGTCTTCGAGGTCGATGCGGGCGCCGGTCGCGGCGAGGCTCGACAGCGTCACGACGCGGGCGTGCGTGCCGCCGCGCAGGGCGGGCAGCAGCAGCCACGTCAGCGCCGCGTGGCCGAGGTGGTTCGTGCCGAACTGCAGCTCGAAGCCGTCGGCGGTGCGGCCGCGGGCGGTCGCCATCACGCCGGCGTTGGCGACCAGGACGTCGAGCGCGTCGCCGGTTCGTTCACGGACCGCGGCGGCGGCCGCGCGCACCGAAGCGAGCTCGCTCAGGTCCAGTGGGATGAGCTCGGGTTCGGCGCCCGCGGCGGCCGCGCGGACTCGTTCGAGTGCCTTCGCGCCGCGTTCGGGCGAACGGCAGGCGAGGAACACGCGGGCCCCCTTGCCCGCGAGCACCTCGGCGGTGCGCAGACCGAGACCGGAGTTCGCCCCCGTGACCACGACGGTCCGGCCGGTCTGGTCGGCGATGTCGGTTTCGCTCCACCGCGATGTCATGCGTGTTCTCTACTCCATCCATGCCCCCGCCGCCGCCCTCAACGGAGGCGCTGCGCGCCGCTGGCCGGATTGTTACGCACTCGGCGCGAGCAGACGGCGAAGGTGTCCCATCACAGGGCGACGCCGGGCCGGCTCCTCGCGGCTCGTGCGCAGCAACGCCTCGAGCGCGTGGCCCACCTTGACGATCTCCTCGGCCGGCTCGCGCGGGTCGGCCAGCCCGGCCGTGACGGCGAGCATCCGCAGCTCGCCCTCGTGCATGCGGCGCAGCGACGCGTACCGCTCGTAGGCGCCGTCGAGGACCGCGCGCAGGTCGGCGTGCTCGTCGACGGCGGTGCGCCAGGCGCGGGTGACGGCGTCGACGTGGTCGCCGAGGCCGTCGGCTTCGTCCGGGTCGGCGACTTCGGCGCGCAGCCGGCCGCCGAGCGTGCGCGTCCACTGGTACTGCAGGGCGGTGAGGACGTTCTCTTCGGTGCCGAAGTGCTCTTCGGCACCCGGTACTTCCTCGAGTGGCAGCGGCGCGCCCGGGTTCCGGGCGGCCAGGCGGACGGCGGCTTCGAGGATTTCCTGACGCCGGTAGAAGTCTGTCCAGCTCATGGTGTGGCTCCCCTTCCGTGGTCCGGGTCATACCGCGGGTCTGCGGCATACTCCCGGTACGGACCTGACCCGGCGAACATACCATGAGTATGGAGAGATCCTCCGGGCGTAAAGTTGTGAAGGTGGCGACAATGAGGTCCAGACGACTCGACTACTCCGAGTCGACGCGGTCGGCGCTGGTCGACAGCGCGGTCGAACTGTTCACCAAACGCGGCTACGCGGGTACCTCGCTCGACGAGATCGCCAAACGCGCCCGGGTCACCAAGGGAGCCCTGTACCACCACTTCAGCGGCAAGCAGGCGCTGTTCGAAGCCGCGTTCGACCAGGTCGAGAGCCTCGTCTACGACCGGCTCGACAAGATCATGACCGGCGAGGGCTCGCCGTGGGAGCGGGCGCTGGGCGGGCTCAACGCGTTCATCCGCAGCTGCCTCGACCCCGCCTACCAGCGGATCGCCATCCACGAGGCGCCGGTCGTGATGGGCTGGGAACGCTGGCGCGAGGCCGAGGAGCGGTGCAGCTTCGGGCTGGTCCGCTCGGGCCTGCAGTCGCTGATCGACGCGGGCGAGGTCGAGCCGGTGCCGGTGGAGGTCACCGCGCGGCTGCTCTTCGGTGCGCTGTCCAGCGCGGCGACCGAGATCGCCAGCTCGCCGGACCCGAAGCGGGTCGGGGCCGAGATCGAGGACGTGATCGTCCGCATGCTGGTCCGGCTGCGGCGGACCGAGCAGGACGGCGCAGAGGTCTCCCCGTCGTTAGGCTGACGTCGTGGACTTGAGGATCTTCACCGAGCCCCAGCAAGGGGCCAGCTACGACGACCAGCTGCGGGCCGCGAAGGCCGCCGAAGCGGCCGGCTACGACGCTTTCTTCCGCAGCGACCACTACCTGAGGATGGGCTCGGCCGACGGCCTGCCCGGTCCGACCGACGCCTGGATCACCCTGGCCGGCCTGGCCCGCGAGACGAACCGGATCCGGCTCGGCACGCTCGTCACCGCGGCGACGTTCCGGTACCCCGGGCCGCTCGCCATCGCGGTCGCGCAGGTCGACCAGATGTCCGGCGGACGCGTCGAGTTCGGGCTCGGCTCCGGCTGGTACGACGCCGAGCACGAGGCGTACGGCCTGACGCTGCCGCCGCTGAAGGAGCGCTTCGACCGGTACGCCGAGCAGCTCGAGATCGTCACCGGCCTGTGGAAGACGCCGGTGGGCTCGACCTACTCCTTCGCCGGGCAGTACTACACGCTGACGGACTCGCCCGCGCTCCCGAAGCCGGCGCAGCAGCCCGCCCCGCCGGTGATCATCGGCGGTGGCGGCAAGAAGCGCACCCCGGCGCTGGCCGCGCGGTTCGCCGACGAGTTCAACCTGCCCTTCGCCGACGCCGAAACCGCGGCCGCGCAGTTCGCCCGGGTTGAGGACGCGGCGCGGGAGATCGGCCGCGACCCCAAGGAGATCCTGCGGTCGGTGGCGCTGGTCATCGGCGTCGGCCGGACCGAGGAGGAGGTCGCGCGCCGGGCGTCGGCCATCGGGCGGGACGTCTCCGAGCTGCGCGCGAACGGCCTGGCCGGCTCGCCCGCCGAGGTCGTCGACCGGATCGGGCAGTGGCGGGAGAAGACCGGGGTCACCCGGCTCTACCTGCAGCTGCTGGACATGCGGGACCTGGACCAGATCGAGCTGATCGCGGCCGAGGTCGCACCACAGCTGGACTGACGCGCAACGCCGTGAGGAGCACCTCCGTGGTGCCCCTCACGGCGTTCGTCAGTTCTGCAGGGCGAAGGTGACGCCGGGGGCCTGCGGGGCCTCGGGGCGGGGGAGCCAGCGGTCCTCGCTCACCGGCAGCTCGCCTTCCAGCGCCGCCAGCACGGCGTCGCGGGCCAGGGGGAGCACCGCCTCGACCGTGACGTCGCGCTGGAGCTCGTAGGACAGCGACGTCACACCCGCGTCGCGGATGCCGCAGGGGACGATGCTGTCGAACGCCGCCAGGTCGGCGTTGCAGTTCAGCTCGAAGCCGTGCATCGTCACGCCGCGCTGGACGCGGATGCCGATCGCCGCGATCTTGCGCTCGATCCCGCGGTCGTCGGCCGGGATCCAGACGCCGCTGCGGCCTTCCACGCGGCCGCTGGCCACGCCGAGCTGGTCGCACACGTGGATCAGGGCCTCTTCCAGCCGCCGCACGTAGTGGACGACGTCGATCGGGTCGGCGAGCTTCACGATCGGGTAGCCGACCAGCTGGCCGGGGCCGTGCCAGGTGATCTTGCCGCCGCGGTCGACGTCGATCACCGGGGTGCCGTCGGTGGGGCGGTCGGCCGGCTCCGTGCGCTTGCCCGCGGTGTACACCGAAGGGTGCTGCAGCAGGAACATCGTGTCCGGCGCGGTGCCGTCGGCGCGCTCGGCGAGCCGGCTTCGCTGGAGCTCCCAGGCTTCGGTGTAGTCGATCGTGCCGAGCTCCCGGACGTCGACGGGTTCGGTGCTGGCGCGGCAGGAGGTGCGGGAAGAACTCACCCGTCGAGGCTACGCCCGTCACCCGGGGGAAGCAGCCGCAAGGCGCACGCTGAGAGCAGGCCGACACCGGTCACCGCCAGCACTGCGCCGATCGTGTCCGACACCCAGTGCACGCCCAGCACGACCCGGCACGCGGCGCACAGCACGGTGGCCACGGCGGCCGCCACCAGGACCCGGCGGACCAGCCGCGGCCACAGCCACGCGCACAGCAGGACGAGCACGAACCCGGTGCTCGCCACCGACGTCACGTGCCCGCTCGGGTAGCTCAGGTCCGGGTAGTCGCGCGGGCGTTCGCGCAGGAACACCGGCTTGAACACGACGCTGGTCAGCCGGCACAGCACCAGGACGACGGCGAGCCGCACGCACAACCCCGTGTGCCGCCGCTGCCGCAACGCCAGCGCCAGCAGCGCCGTGCCGAGGACGAACGGGAGCACCGGGCCGAGGACGTCGCTGCCGATCTGCGCCACCCGCCCGAGCGGCTGCGTGTAGACGCCGTGGAGGGCGTTCGCGACCTGGGCGTCGAGGGTCAGCGGGTGCCGCGCCACCGAGAGCCCGAGCACGACGAAGGCCGCCACCAGCGCGAAGCCGATGACGAGCCATCGCTTGAGCGGGACGCTCATGCCGCGGCGAGCGCCCTGTCCAGGGTCGCGTGCCGGAACTCGTAGCCGGAGCGCTCCAGCACGGCCGGGACGGCACGCTGCCCGAACAGCGCCATTTCCTCGCCGGCCTGGCCGAGCACGGCCTTCAGCGCGAAGCCGGGCACCCGGAACGGCGCCGGGCGGTGCAGCGCGCGGCCGACCGCGCGGGTGAACTCGGCGTTGGTCACCGGGGCCGGCCCGGTCAGGTTCACCGGGCCCGAGACGTCGTGGGTCAGGACGTGGACGATCGCGCCGACTTCGTCTTCGAGGGCGATCCACGGCATGTACTGGCGGCCGTCGCCGAGCCGCCCGCCCAGGCAGAGCTGGAAGAGCGGGCGCAGCGTGCCGTACAGCCCGCCCTTCGCCGAGAGCACCAGCCCGGTCCGGATGGTCACCACCCGCGCGTCGCCGGCCCCCGACGTCGCCGCTTCCCACGCTTCGCAGAGCTCGGCGAGGAAACCGCCGCCGCGGGGCGCGGTTTCGTCCACAGTGGACGATCCGGGATTGCCGTAGTAGCCGACGGCGGACGCGTTGACGAACACGCCGATCCCGTGTTCGGCCACGGCTTCGGCGAGCACCTCGGTCGGCTCGACGCGGCTGTCGGTGAGCTGCTGCTTGCGCATCGCGCTCCACCGCCCGGGGAACAGCGGCTTCCCGCCCAGGTTGACGACGGCGTCGACGCCCTCGAACGCGCCGCCGGTGATGGTGCCGGACGGCGGGTCCCAGCGGAATTCACCGCTCCCGCGCGCTTCCCGCCGCACCAGGCGGCGGACCTCGTGGCCTTCGCTCAGCAGGCGCTCGCCCAGCGCCGACCCGATCAGGCCGCTCGCTCCGGCGATCAGTACTCGCATGCTCCGATCGTTGCGCATCCGCTGCGCCACCGCACTCCCGGACACGGCGAAGGCCGCCACGGAATGTCCGTGGCGGCCTTCGTCAGCGGTGACTCAGAGGCCGAGTTCGCCCTCGAAGTTGCCCTCTTCCAGGCGCTGCTTGATCGTCGTCAGGAAGCGGCCCGCGTCGGCCCCGTCCACCAGGCGGTGGTCGTAGGTCAGCGGCAGGTACGCCATCGAGCGGACGGCGATCGTGTCGTTGCCGTCGGCGTCGGCGACCACGACCGGGCGCTTGACGACCGCGCCCGTGCCGAGGATGCCCGACTGCGGCTGCACGATGATCGGCGTGTCGAACAGCGCGCCGACGCTGCCGATGTTCGTGATCGAGAACGTGCCGCCCGACAGCTCGTCCGGCTTGATCTGGCCCGACCGCGCCCGGCCCGCCAGGTCGGCGATCCGGTGCGCGAGCCCGGCCAGGCTCAGCTCGCCCGCGTCGTGGATCACGACCGAGAGCAGGCCGCGCTCGGTGTCCACCGCGATGCCCAGGTGCACGGCGCCGTGGTAGGTGATCTCCTTCGTGTCCTCGTTGTAGGACGCGTTGACGTTCGGGTGCTGCTTGAGCGCCTCGACCGTGGCCTTCGCGAAGAACGGCAGGAACGTCAGGTTGACGCCCTCGCGCTCCTTGAAGGCCGCCTTCGCGCGCTGGCGCAGCTTGGCGATCTTCGTGACGTCGACCTCCTGGACCTGCGTGAGCTGCGCGGCGATCTGCAGCGACTCGCGGGTCTTGGTGGCCGTGATCTGGCGGATCCGGCTGGCCTTCTGGACCGTGCCGCGCAGCGCGGCGAGCTCCGGCGACACCGGGGCCGCGGGACGCGCGGCCGGCGCCGACGGGGCAGCGGCCGCCGGGGCGGCAGCGGCGGGCGCCGGAGCGGCCGCCTTCTGCTTCTCCTCGGCCGCGGCCAGGACGTCCTGCTTGCGGATCCGGCCGCCGACACCGCTGCCGGTCAGCGACGCGAGGTCGATGCCGTGCTCGGTCGCCAGCTTGCGGACCAGCGGCGTGACGTACGGGCCGTCCGCCGAGCCGTCCTTCGCCGCGGCGGCGGGAGCCGCCTCGGCCGCCTTCGCCGCGGGCGCGGCCTGCGGCTCGGGCTTCGGTTCCGGCTTGGGCTCGGGCTTGCTCTCCTGGACCGGCTCGGGCTTCGGCTCCGGTTTGGGTTCCGGCTTCGGCTCGGGCTTCGGTTCGGGCTTGGCCTCGGCCTTCGGCGCCGCGTTCGCGTCACCGATGACGGCCAGGACGCCGCCGACCTCGACGGTCTCGTCCTCGCCCGCGCGGATCTCCAGCACCGTGCCGGCCACCGGGGACGGGACCTCGGTGTCGACCTTGTCGGTGGAGATCTCGAGCAGCGGCTCGTCGACCTCGACCGAGTCGCCGACCGCCTTCAGCCAGCGCGTGACGGTGCCCTCGGTGACGCTCTCGCCCAGCTCGGGCAGCTTCACCTCGGTGCCTTCACCGCCGGCGGCCGGCGCGGTGTCCGGCTTGCTCGGGGCGCTGTCCTGGGCCTGCGGCTCGGGCTCGGGCTCCGGTTCGGGCTCGGACTTCTGCTCCTCCTGCGCCGGGGCGGAGGAAGACTCGGGCACGCCGCCGGACCCGTCGTCGATGACGGCGAGCTCGGCGCCGACCTCGACGGTCTCGTCTTCGGCGGCGCTGATCTTCACGACCGTGCCCGCCACCGGGGAGGGCACCTCGGTGTCGACCTTGTCGGTCGAGATCTCGAGCAACGGCTCGTCGACCTCGACGGTGTCGCCCTCCTGCTTAAGCCACCGGGTGACGGTGCCTTCGGTGACGCTCTCCCCGAGCTCCGGCAATGTGACGGAGTAGGCCATCGTTCGCTGACTCCTCTTCCAAGTTCTGCGTGGTCTGGATTCTGCTGGTGGGACGTCAGCTGTGCACGTGCAGCGGCTTCCCCGCGAGGGCGAGGAACGCTTCACCGAGGGCCTCGGTCTGGGTCGGGTGGGCGTGGATGAGGGGTGCGACGTCCTCCGGGAAGGCCTCCCAGCTGTAGATCAGCTGCGCTTCGCCGATCAGCTCGCCGACGCGGTCGCCCACCATGTGCACGCCGACGACCGGGCCGTCCGGGGCCTTGACGAGCTTGACCCCGCCGGAGGTCTTGAGGATCTGGCTCTTGCCGTTGCCGCCGAGGTCGTAGGTGAACGTCGTGACGTCGGCGCCGTACTTGTCCTTGGCCTGGGACTCGGTCAGCCCGACCGACGCGACCTCCGGGTGGGAGTAGGTGACCCGCGGGATGCCGCTCTCGTCGATCACGCGCGGGTTCTGCCCGGCGATCTCCTCGGCGACGAAGATGCCCTGCTGGAAGCCGCGGTGGGCGAGCTGCAGGCCGGGGACGATGTCGCCGACGGCGTAGACGTTCGGCAGGTTGGTGCGCAGGCGGTCGTCGGTGAGGACGAAGCCGCGCTCGATCTTGACGCCGGCCTCCTCGTAGCCGTGACCGGCCGAGTTCGGCCCGCGGCCGACGGCGACCAGCAGCAGGTCGGCCTCGATGGTCTCGCCGGACTCCAGCGAAACGGCCACGCCGTTGTCGTCCTGCTTCGCGCCGGTGAACCGCACGCCCGTCTTGAAGGCGATCTTGCGGCGGCGGAACGCGCGCTCGAGCTGCTTGGACGCGAACTCGTCCTCGTTCGGGACCAGCCGCGGCAGGGCCTCGACGATGGTGACGTCGACGCCGAAGGACGCCCAGACGCTGGCGAACTCGACCCCGATGACGCCGCCGCCCAGCACCACGACCTTCTTGGGGACGTAGTCGAGGGACAGGGCCTGCTCGCTGGCGATGATGCGGCCGCCCAGCTCCAGGCCGGGCAGCGTGCGCGAGTACGAGCCGGTGGCGAGGATGACGTTCTTGCCGGTGTAGCGGGTGCCGTCCACCTCGACGGTCGTGCCGCCGACGAACGTGCCGCTGCCCTCGACGAGGTTCACCTTGTGCGCCTTGGCCAGGCCCTGCAGGCCCTTGTACAGCCGGGAGACGATCCCGTCCTTGTACTTGTTGACCCCGGCGATGTCGATGCCCTCGAAGACGGCCTTGACGCCGACCGCCTCGGCTTCGCGGGTTTCGTCGGCGACCTCGGCGGCGTGCAGCAGGGCCTTGGTCGGGATGCAGCCCCGGTGGAGGCACGTCCCGCCCAGCTTGTCCTTCTCGATCAACGTGACGGAAAGGCCCAGCTCGGCCGCGCGGAACGCCGCGGCGTAGCCGCCCGATCCGCCTCCCAGGATCACGAGGTCGGCGGAGGTGTCGGTCACTTGTATAACTCCTCGGCAAGCAGTGGGGTGGTGCTCTGTCGTCGCCCGTGCGCGGTATAACCGCGCGCGCGACACCCGCCATCTTGTCACTACGCCGGACGGGGCTGCGACCTAGCCGGGTGTGCGACGCCGACCACACGCGGACATCGGGATAATGAGTGGTGCAAGTCTCGGGAGGAGAGGTGGTCGTAGTGGGGCTCTTCGACTCGCTGCGCAGGCGGGCCAAGGGTGGGCAACGGGCCGGCACGCTGCGGAAAGCCAGCTCGGAAGACACCCGGCACCTCGAGGATTGGGTGGCCTCGAGGCAGGGCGTGGAGGCCTACGTGGAGCCTCGGACCAATGTCACGGAGACCACTGTGGTGTTGATCGCCCACGACGGCGAGTGGACCCGGCGCCGGATCGGCAGCCTGGAGGCCGCCCAGCAGTTCGGCCACCGCCGGTCCATCCCGGTCTACGAGGTCGCGCGGGTCGGCTACCCGAAGCGGATGCGCGAGTACACCGAGCGCAAGAAACGCGGGCAGGTCTAGCCGCGCTGTCCCGGGTCAGGACCGGGCCGGCCGCGCGGACCCCCACTCCTAGAGCTCGATCCGGCCGACGACCTCGCCGTTGAAGGTCTGGCCGGTCGGGCGGAAGCCCAGCTTGAGGTAGAAGTCCTCCGGGCCGCCCTCGGCCGGGATCCACAGCACCGTGGCGGCGGTGTTGCCGCGCCGGCGGGCTTCCTCGAGCACGGTTTCGACGCCGAACCGGCCGTACCCGCGGCCCTGGACGCCGGCCCCGACGTTGAGGCGCCAGATCCCGCAGCGGAAGAAGTCGAGTTCCGCGTTCGGGTCGAAGCCGCCCATCACGAACGCCACCGGTTCGCCGTCGTCGAGGATCAGCCGCGGCCAGGCGACCTCGGGCTGGGTGTAGGCCTCGGCGAGCGAAACGGCGACCGGCGCGACGAAGACGCGCTGGTGCGGCTCGACGGCCAGCTGGCACGCGGCGGCGACGTTGGCCGGGGTGATCGTCTCCGCGGTGAGGGTGGTCACCGGGCCCAACCTAGCTGGCCTGGGCGAGCAGGGTGGCGTGCTGGACCAGCGCCGCGCGGAACGACTCGTGGACGGTGGTGCCGAGGACCGGGTCGACCTCGACCACGTGCCCGGCCGAGAGCAGGAGGACCGCCGGTTCGGCCAGGACCACGACGCCGTTCTCGGTGCGCAGGTCCGCGGTGCCGAGCAGGCGGGGGAAGACCACGTCCGCGGGCAGGCCGTCGCAGGTGCGGAGGAAGTCGCGGTGGTCGGCTGGGAGTTCGACGCCGAGGCGCAGCTCCGCCGAGCGGATCGCCGCCTCGGATGCCGGGGGAGGGAGAACGGGCCGGTCGCGCAGGAGCGGGCCGGGCCGCGGTTCCGGCGTGACGCCGCCGCGCGGGAGCGAGCCCGCGCCGTGCCCGCGCAGGCGCACGATCTCCGCGATCAGCTCCGGCCAGCTGCCGAGCTCCGGCGGGTAGCGCTCGTGCAGGGCCGCGACCAGCGCACCCGCGCACGCCGGGGCCCAGTCGCGCAGCCCGAGCGGGTCCGCGCCCGCCACCAGCGCCGGGGCGAGGGCCCGCGTCGCCGCGAGGGTCGCCACGTCCGGGCGGGGCCCGGCCAGCGACGCCCACCGCGCGAGGTCGCCGTCGGCCAGTGCCGTGCGGACGCGGTCCGGGCGGGCCGGGGCCACCTGCTTGACCACCTCCGCGATCGGGCCCGGCGGCAGCACACCTTCCAGGTCGGAGACCGCGCGGCGCAGCGAAACCGCGTGCGCGCGCTCTTCGGCGTCGAGGTCCAGCGGCGGCAGGCCCTCGGCCCACGCCGGACGCCCACCCCGGGCCTCGGACAGCATCGCCCACGCGCGGGCGCGCACAGGGTCCGGCGCCAGCGCGCTCACCGGCCGTTCCGTGCGGGCCAGCCACTGCTCCACCAGCCGGTCGGCCTCGTCGAGCGCGCCGGTGACCGCGAGCAGCAGAGCCGCGTAGCCGATCCGGTCGTCGACGCCGGCTTCGGTCGCGGTCAGGACGTCGCGGACCGCCGCCTCGAGGTACTCACCGGCATCCACCGGCCCGACCCTAGCCGAGGGCCTGCTTCGCGCCCGGGTGCAGCGGGACCGGATCGGTCCGCGTGGCCGGCTGCCTGGTGATTTCCTTCGCCGCCGGGTGCACCTTCGCCAGCTCCGCCTGCTTGTCGAAGAGCAGCTTCGTGATCGCGCACGCGTTGCCCGCCGGGAAGTCCTCGCGCACCAGCAGCGGGTTCGGCACCACGACCGTCGGCACGTCCGACGGCTGCGCGTACGTCTTCGCCGGGAGCACGGCCTGGTCGTAGACCGGGTTGACCGCCTTCAGCTTCGGCAGCAGCGGCGTGACGTCGAGCTCGGCGGGAGTGTTCAGGCGGGCAACCCGGTCTACGACCAGGCCGTGCTCCCGGCGAAGACGTACGCGCAGCCGTCGGACGTGCCGACGGTCGTGGTGCCGAACCC
>NZ_JBEZDL010000051.1:0-17690 GCF_040648295.1 Amycolatopsis sp. NPDC049159 | reverse complement strand
CCGAGGACTACCAGAAGTCGCAGGAGCGCAAGCGCGAAGCGGCGATGTCGAAGGTGCTGGCGGCGACGTTCGCGGGCGCGGTCACCGGTTTGCTGTCCCGTGGTGGACCTCGCGGCCGCCCAGCGCGCCCAGCTCCAGGATCACCGAGACGCTGTCGACGACCGCGCCGGCGTCTTCCAGGAGCTTGCCGGTCGCGGCCACCGTGCCGCCGGTGGCCAGGACGTCGTCCAGGACGGCGATCCGCTGCCCCGGCCGGACCACGCCGGCCGGGAGCTCGACCGTCGCCGTGCCGTACTCCAGCGCGTAGTCGACCCGGCCCGCCACCTGCGGGAGCTTGCCGGGCTTGCGGATCAGGACCACGCCGAGGCCGCGGGCGTACCCGACGGCCGCGGCGAGGAGGAACCCGCGGGCTTCCACGCCCGCGAGCGCCTCCACACCCGGTTCGAGCGTGTCCGCCAGCGCGTCGGTGACCGCCTTGAACGCGCCCGCGTCCGCGAAGAGCGGGCTCAGGTCGCGGAACAGCACGCCGGGCTCGGGGAAGTCCGGCACCTCGGCGATCAGGCCGAGTGCCTCGTCGAGCTCCACGTCAGCGCTTCCGCTTGCCCGCCGGGCGCTGCTTCTGGATCCGGGCGGGCAAGCTGGCCGCGGCCGCGTACGCCTTCTCCTTGCGCAGTTCCTTCGCGAGGGCGTCGTCGTCGGTCGCGTCGAAGTCCTCGTCGCCCGCCGCCTTGCGCGCCTGGCTGACGCGGCGCTGGCGGACGCGCTCGGCCTGCTGCTGGTACTTCGGGTCGCGCATCTTGAAGTCGACCAGCAGCGGGGTGGCCAGCGCGACCGAGGACAGCACGCCGACCAGGGTGCCGGTCAGCTGCACCAGCGCCAGGTCCTGCAGCGTGCCCGAGCCGAGCAGGATGTACCCGACGATCAGCAGGCCGAGGATCGGCAGCAGCGCGATGAACGCGGTGTTGAACGACCGCATCAGGGTCTGGTTCAGCGCCAGGTTCGCGGCCTCGCCGTACGTCCGGCGGGTCAGCCCGAGCAGGCCGCGCGTGTTCTCGCGGACCTTGTCGAACACCACCACCGTGTCGTAGAGCGAGAACCCGAGGATCGTCAGCAGGCCGATGACCGTCGCCGGGGTGACCTCGAAGCCGACCAGCGAGTACACGCCGGCCGTGACCAGGATGTCGTGCAGCAGCGAGATGAGCGCCGCCGCGGCCATCCGCGGGTCGAAGTAGATCGCCAGGAAGATGACGACCGCGACGAGGAACACGATGAGCGCGATCAGCGCCTTCTGCGAGATCTCGCCGCCCCACGACGCGCTCACCGCGCTGTCGCTGATGGCCTGGACGCTCGGCTGGCCGTTCGTGCCCTTCGGGCCCAGGTCCTGGAACAGGCCCTGCTTGACCTTCGCGACGTCGGCCGCGTCCAGCGCGTCGGTGCGGATCTGGATGGTCGACGCGGCGCCCGAGCCGACCTTCTGCGTCTCCGAGGCCGGACGGCCCAGCGCCTTCTGGAACGAGTCCTTGGCCTGCTCCTCGCTGATCACGCCGTGGATGCCGTTGGCCGGCATCTGGATCTGCGTGCCGCCCTCGAACTCGATGCCGATGTTGAAGCCGCGGAAGACCATCGACGCGAGGCAGATCAGCACCAGCGCGGCGAAGAACATGTACCAGCGCTTGCGCTTGCCGACGACGTCGAACGCGCCGGTGCCGACGTACAGCCGGTGGAAGACGCTTTCCTTCTTGCCGGGCTTGACCGCCGCCTTGGCGTTGCCCTCGGCGTCCGTGCCCACTTCTTCGACCCCCACGTCAGGCCTCCTTCACGTTCGCGCGGCCGACCGAGGTCGACTTCTTCCGCTGCGAACCCAGTTGCTGCACGGCGCCGAGGCCCAGGTGCCTCGGATTGGACAGGAACGCGTTCTTGGACGTGGACACCATGGCCACCAGCGGGTGCGTCACCAGGTACACGACGACGAGGTCGAGCACCGTGGACATGCCGAGGGTGAACGCGAAGCCCTGGACGTCGCCGACCGCGATGACGTACAGGATGGCCGCGGCCAGGAAGCTCACGCCGTCCGAGGCCAGGATGGTGCGCCGGGCGCGGACCCAGCCGCGCGGCACCGCGGACCGGAACGTCCGGCCCTCCCGGATTTCGTCCTTGAGCCGTTCGAAGTAGATGACGAACGAGTCCGCCGTGATCCCGATGGCGATGATCAGACCGGCGATGCCCGCGAGGTCCAGCGTGTAGCCGATCCAGCGGCCGAGCAGCACCAGCACGGCGAACACCAGCGCGCCGGACAGGGCCAGCGACAGGATGGTGAGCACGCCGAGCAGGCGGTAGTAGAAGAGGCAGTAGACGAACACGACCAGCAGGCCGATGCCGCCGGCGATCAGGCCGGCCTGCAGCGAGGCCAGGCCGAGGGTCGCCGACACCGTGGTCGCGTCCGAAGAGGCGAACGACAGCGGCAGCGAGCCGTACTTCAGGATGTCCGAGAGGTCTTTCGCCTCGGTCTGCGTGAACTTGCCGGTGATCTGGGTGTTGCCGTCGAGGATCGCGGCCTGGATGGCCGGTGCCGAGACGACCTGCGTGTCGAGCACGAACGCGGCCTGGGCCTGCTGGCTGACGTTCTTCGACGTGAAGTCCGCCCAGATCTTGGTGCCCTCGGCCTTGAAGCTGAGGTTCACGGCCCACTGGCCGCGCTGCTGGTCGTAGCCCGAGGTCGCGTCGGCGATCTCGGTGCCCGGCAGGAACTCCGGCTCCAGCAGGTACTTGTACGTGTCGTGGTCACCGCAGGCGACCAGCGGCAGCTTCGGGTCGTCGTTGCCCTCGAGGGGGTCCTTGGCGTTCGGCGAGCAGGTCAGCGACGCCATCGCCTTCGCGACGAGCTCCTGGTTGGCCTGGCCGTCGGCCCCGATCAGCTTCGGGTCCTGGCGCACCGCCTTCGCGGCCTGGATCTCCTTCGCCGTCTCGGCGTCGACCGAGCCGTCCGAAGGGGCCGGGGCCTGACTCGACGGCGGCGGCGTGGCGCTGCTGCTCGGCGGGGCCGGCGTGGTGCTCTGCTGCTGCGCGGGCGCGGCGGCGGCACCGCCACCACCGGCGGCCGGGCTGGAGGGCGGCGCGCTCGACGTCGCGGCCGGCGCGGAGCTGCTCGGCGCGCCGGGCTTCGGGGTGCCCGAGGTCGGCGTGCCGGTGGCCGGCGGCGGGTTCGTGGGCTGCGGCGGCACGACCGGCTGGGTCGCGTTCGCGACGACCTTCCGGAAGCCCAGCTTCGCGGTCTTGCCCAGGTTCTTCGCCTGGTCACCCTGCTCGCCGGGGACGGTGATGACGACGTTGTTGCCGTCGAGGAGGACCTCGGTGCCGCCGACGCCGATCCCGTTGACGCGCCGTTCGATGATCTGGCGCGCCTGGTTCAGGGACTCCCGCGTCGGCTGGCCGCCGTCGGGGGTGCGGGCGGTGAGCGTGACCCGGGTGCCGCCCTGCAGGTCGATGCCCAGCTTCGGGGTCGGCTTGTGGTTGCCGGTGAGGAACACCAGCGCGTACAGCACGATCACGATCAGGGCGAACAGGGCGAGATAGCGTCCCGGGCGGAGATGCCCGGCTGAAGCTGCCACGGTGCTTCGGTCTCCTCGGACGGGGTGGACCCCAACGTTGCGGTGCCCGCCCGGAGGGTTACCGGGAGGGACTGTGTGCGATTCACTCCCGGGCGCGGGTATGACGGCGGACACGCACGCAGCACCGAGACACTACTCGGTGCTGCGTGAGCCCGGCGTTGCAGGCCACACCGACTTTCGTCGGGGTTTTCGCCGCGTGCCCGGGAGCGAGCGCGGGGTTACTTCTTGCCGTGCTCCAGCGGCGGCGCCACCTGCGCGGTGGTCTGCGGCTCTTCGGTCTTGACGTCGGCGTCGGACTCGATGATCGACTCCTCGGCGGGGGCCGAGGCCTCGTCGGTGGTGTCCTCGTCGGTCTCGACGACCGGCTCGACCTTCTCGCGGACCGCGAGCCGCAGCCAGGTGGTGACGACGCCGGGCGCGATCTCGATGTCGATCGTGGTGTCACCGGACGTGTCCGCGACGGTGCCGTAGAGACCCGAAGTGGTCATCACGCGGTCACCGGGCGCCAGGCTGTTCTGCAGATCCTGCTGCGCGGCCTGCTGCTTCTTCTGCTTGCGCGTGCTCATGACCAGCGGCACCGCGAGGACGAGCACGAGCAGCAGGGGCAGCAATAGCTGTTGCATGTTTCTCCGTTCGACGGACTCTCGGGCCCAGCCGAAATGTCCGGTTTTTGGGTATGTGCTCCTGTCAAGTGTGCCAGGTACCAGCGCGGACGCCAGCACCCACCCGCCGGTTCCGCACCGCTCAGTCCTGCTCGAACGACGAGAGCCCGCCCGGGTCGGGGCGCCCCGGGTGGTCGGCGGGCGGCACCATGCCGAGGTGCTCCCAGGCAGCCGCCGTGGCGACCCGGCCCCGCGGGGTGCGGGCGAGCATACCGGCGCGCACGAGGTAGGGCTCACACACCTCTTCCACGGTCGTCGCCTCCTCCCCCACGGCCACCGCCAGCGTCGAAATACCCACCGGTCCGCCACCGAACGACCTGGTCAGCGCGGTGAGGACGGCGCGGTCGAGCCGGTCGAGGCCGAGTTCGTCGACGTCGTAGACGGCCAGCGCGGCGCGGGCGATCTCGACGGTCACCTTGCCGTCCGCGCGGACCTCGGCGTAGTCGCGGACGCGCCGCAGCAGCCGGTTCGCGATCCGGGGCGTGCCCCGCGAGCGGCCGGCGATCTCCTGGCAGCCGTCGCGGTCGATCGGGATGTCGAGGATCGTCGCCGCGCGGCGGACGACCAGCTCCAGCTCGGTGTCGGTGTAGAACTCCATCTGGCCGGTGAAGCCGAACCGGTCGCGCAGCGGCCCGGTCAGCGACCCCGACCGCGTGGTCGCCCCGACCAGCGTGAACGGCGCGATCTCCAGCGGGATGCTGGTGGCGCCCGGCCCCTTGCCCACGACGACGTCGACCCGGAAGTCCTCCATCGCCAGGTAGAGCATTTCCTCGGCCGGGCGGGCGATCCGGTGGATCTCGTCGATGAACAGGACGTCCCCGGGCGCGAGGTTCGACAGCATCGCGGCGAGGTCGCCGGCGCGTTCGAGCGCCGGGCCCGAGGTGATCCGGATGGCCGCGCCCAGCTCGGCGGCGACGATCATCGCCATCGACGTCTTGCCGAGCCCGGGCGGGCCGGACAGCAGGACGTGGTCGGGCGGCACGCCGCGGCGGCGCGCGCTCTCCAGCACCAGCTCCAGCTGTTCGCGCACGCGCGGCTGGCCGACGAACTCGTCGAGCTTGCGCGGCCGCAGCGTGCCCTCGACGGTCTCCTCGCCGGTCTGGGCCCACGCCGAGAGGGCTTCGTCTTCCTCCACGGCTTCATACTCCACGGCCGCGCCTACCGCTTCCGGCCGAGGGTGGCCAGCGAAGCGCGCAGCACGCTCGCCGTCGTGTGGCCGTCACCGTCGGCGAGGACCTTGTCGACGGCCTGCTCGGCCTGCTTGGCCGGGAACCCGAGCCCGGCCAGCGCCTCGACGACCTCGGCCCGCAGCGCGCCGGGCGCGGTGACCGCGGGCGCGTCGCCGGAGCCGAGCGCGGTGACCTTGTCGCGCAGTTCGAGGGTGAGCCGTTCGGCGCCCTTGCGGCCGATGCCGGGCACCGACGTGAGCACGGTGATGTTGCCTTCGACCAGCGCGCCGCGCAGCTTGTCGGGGTCGAGCACGGCGAGGGTGGCGAGCGCGAGCCGCGGCCCGATCCCGGACACCGTCTGCAGCAGCCCGAACAGCTCGCGCGCGTCGGCGTCGGCGAACCCGAACAGCGTCAGCGAGTCCTCGCGCACGACCAGCGCGGTGTGCAGCCGGGCTTCTTCGCCGCGGCGCAGGGTCGCCAGCGTCGCCGGGGTGGCCTGCACGGCGAAGCCGACTCCGCCGACCTCGACCACGACGTGGTCGAGGCCGACCGAGAGGACTTCTCCGCGTACCGACGAGATCATCGTGCTGCTCCTGGGTTCTTCGCTTGTTTCGCCGCGGCGGCGAGGCGGGCCTTGTGGGTGCGGGCCAGCTCGGCGGCGCGGGCTTCGGCCTCGGCCAGCCGCGCGCGCATCGGCTCCCGCCAGAGGTGGCAGATGGCCAGCGCGAGGGCGTCGGCGGCGTCGGCGGGGTGCGGCGCGACTTCGAGGTTGAGCAGCCGCATCACCATAGCGGTGACCTGCGCCTTGTCCGCGCGGCCCGACCCGCTGACGGCGGCCTTGACCTCGCTGGGCGTGTGGAACACGACGGGCAGGCCGCGGCGCGCGGCCGCGAGCGCGACCACCCCGCCCGCCTGCGCGGTGCCCATCGCCGTCCGCACGTTGTGCTGGGCGAAGACGCGCTCGACCGCGACGGCGGCCGGCTTGTACCTGTCCATCCAGCGTTCGACCTCGTCGGAGATGCCGAGCAGGCGGTGCGCCAGGTCGGCGTCGGGCGGGGTCCGCACGACGTCGACGGCGACGCAGCGGACGGCCCGGCCCTTGCCGCCGTCGACCACCCCCAGGCCGCACCTGGTCAGACCGGGGTCGACCCCGAGCACCCGCACCCGATTTCCCTCCGCCGCGAACATCCGTTCGAGTTGGCAGGCTACTGGGCGCGGGCTCCGGCAGGATGGGTGACATGCCGGAGCCGTCGGATTTCGTCACCCACCTGGGTCTTCAGCCGCTGCCCGTCGAAGGCGGGCGGTGGGCGCAGAGCTGGCGCTCGGAAACCGGGTCCGCGATCTACTACCTGCTCGTGGCGCCCGAGTTCTCCGCGCCGCACCGGCTGGACCGCGTCGAGGTGTACGCCCACCACGCGGGGGCGCCGGCCGCGATGCTGCTGCTGCACCCGGACGGCTCGGTCGAGCGGCCGGTGCTGGGAACCGACGTCGCCGCCGGCGAACGCCCGCAGGTGGTCGTGCCCGCCGGGACGTGGCAGGCGACCGTGACGCGCGGCGCGTGGAGCCTGCTGGGGACGGTCGTCGTGCCGCCCTACACCGACGACTGCGTGGAGTTCGCGGCCGCCGCGGACCTGGCGCTGCGATACCCGGAAGCCGCCGCCGACCTGCGGAAGTTCTAGGGACCGTCGACGCCGGGGGTCCAGCTTTCGGGGTCGCCGCTCCCGGTCAGCACCGGCTGCCACCGCGCGAAGCCCTCGGGCGCGTCCGGGTGCCAGGGGAACTTGCCCTCCGGCGTCGCGACGATCAGCTGCAGGGCCGGGAAGTCGCCGTCGGGGTAGATGAGGAACGCGGTGCCGAAGTACTCGGGGTAGTGCCCCTTGTCGACCCGCTCGAGCACGACCGGGACGCCGTCGAAGAAGTCGTCGTAGCGCTTGCCGACCTCGAAGATCTCACCGTTGGCCGCGCGGTCGACGTAGGCGTCGAGCAGGACGGCGCCCATGTGGTCGGGCAGCCCGACGACGACGGCCTCGGGCACGTTGTGCAGCGCCCACGCACAGGCGGTGAAGCAGTAGCCGGCCCCCTCGTCGTCCGCGGCGACGGTGACGACGGCGTTCCCGCGTTCCTTGGCCTGCCCCTCGATCCACTCGACGAGCTGCTGTTCGTCGGGGGTGAGTTCGGCGGCGAGGTCGGCGGAGGTGGCGGGGGTCGTCGAGGTCACGGCGCACATTCTGCCTGACGAGACCCCGAGAGCCCAGTGCCCGGGCCGGAAAGTTTCCGGCCCGGGCACGAAGGCGTTGCGGCGCTTGGGAAAACTCAGCCGACTTCGGCGAGCACCTCGTCCGACACGTCGAAGTTCGCGTACACGTTCTGGACGTCGTCGCAGTCCTCGAGGGCGTCGATCAGCTTGAAGACCTTCTTCGCGCCGTCGGCGTCCAGGGGGACGCTGACCGACGGGAGGAACGTCAGCTCCGCCGACTCGTATTCGAAGCCCGCTTCCTGCAGCGCCTTGCGCACCGGGACCAGGTCGCCGCCCTCGGAGACGATCTCGAAGCTCTCGTCGAGGTCGTTGACCTCTTCGGCACCCGCGTCGAGGACCGCCATCAGGACGTCGTCCTCGGACGCGTCGCCCTTGGGCATGATCACGACACCCTTGCGGGTGAACATGTAGGCGACCGAGCCCGGGTCGGCGAGGGAGCCGTTGTTGCGCGTGAGCGCGGTGCGGACCTCCATCGCGGCGCGGTTCTTGTTGTCGGTGAGGCACTCGATCAGCACCGCCACGCCGTTGGGGCCGTAGCCCTCGTACGTGATGTTCTGCCAGTCGGCGCCGCCCGCCTCTTCGCCGGCGCCGCGCTTGCGGGCGCGCTCGATGTTGTCCTGCGGGACCGAGTTCTTCTTCGCCTTCTGGATGGCGTCGTAGAGCGTGGGGTTGCCATCCGGGTCGCCACCACCGGTGCCCGTGCGGGCGGCCACCTCGATGTTCTTGATCAACCGCGCGAAGAGCTTGCCGCGCTTCGCGTCGAGGTTGGCCTTCTTGTGCTTCGTGGTGGCCCACTTGGAGTGGCCGCTCATCTCTCCTCCATCTGTTCCGTACCCCGGCCGGGCACCGCGTCTCAGGCTGCCTTCCGCACGAGGTCGACGAACAGCCGGTGCACCCGCACGTCGGGCGTCAGTTCCGGGTGGAACGCGGTCGCCAGCACCGCCCCTTGCCGGACCGCGACGATCCTAGCGGCTTCCTCCGCCACGCCGGGCACGCCGCTGACCGTGGCCAGCACCTCGACGCCGTCCCCGGCCTTCTCGACCCACGGGGCCCGGATGAAAACGGCGTGCACTCCTTCGTCGATCCCGGCGAAGTCGAGGTCGGCCTCGAAGGAGTCGACCTGCCTGCCGAAGGCGTTGCGCCGGACGACGACGTCGAGGCCGCCGAGCTGCTGCTGGTCGGGCCGCCCGTCGAGGGTCTGGCGCGCCAGCAGGATCATCCCCGCGCACGAGCCGAAGGCGGGCATGCCCTCGGCGATCCGCGCGCGCAGCGGCTCGAGCAGCTCGAACGTCTCGAGCAGCCGCGACATCGTGGTCGACTCGCCACCGGGCAGCACCAGACCGTCCACTTCGGACAGTTCCGTGGCGCGGCGCACGGGCACGGCCCGCGCCCCCGCTTCGGCCAGCATCGCGACGTGCTCGCGCACGGCACCCTGCATGGCGAGCACACCGACGACCGGTTCCGACACCCGACCTCCCGAAAGACCTTCCCACCAGCCTAGACGCACGCGCTCCCCGCCTCCACGGCAGGTCAGCCCCGGTCCGCGAACGTCATGAAAGGGTCGTTCACCGCGTCCGGTGACAGGAAAGAGTCGTTCACGTCATAGGTGCGCGGCTCAGGGGATCCCGGCCAGCCTCAGCAGGGCCGCCGTCGCCGCGGCCGCGACGACCACCAGCGCGAACGGCGCCTTCCGCCACGCCAGCACGCCCGCCACCAGCACCCCGGCCGGCCGCGCGAAGCCCGCGAAGCCGTGCCCCTCGGTCAGCGCGCTGACCGCGACGAGCGCCGCCAGCAGCACCACCGCGGCCAGCGCCATCAGCCGCTGGGCCTTCGGCGACAGCTTCACCCGGCTGCGCAGCACCGGGCCGGCGAACCGGAAGGCGAACGTCCCCAGCGCCAGCACCACCGTGCCGGTCAGCAGCTCCACGCCGTCCATCAGCGCGCCTCCTGCAGCTCGGGCTCTTTGGCCGCGACGCCCACCAGGACCCCCGCGAGCGCCAGCAGCACCGGCAGCCCGGCGGGCAGGAACGGCGTCGCGGCCAGCGCGACCACCACCCCGGTCAACACCGGCAGCCGCGCCGCCCGGTCGCGCAACGCCGGGAGCACCAGCGCCAGCAGCACCGCCGGGAACGCCGCGTCGAGGCCGAAGACGTCGGTGTCGCTGATCGCCTGACCCGCGAAGGCCCCCGCGACGACGCCGACGTTCCAGCAGGCGAACAGGCCGATCCCGCAGGCCCAGTACGCCGCGCGGCGCTGGTGCGCCTCGCGCTGGGCCAGCGCGAACGCGACCGATTCGTCGATCATCAGGTGACTGCCGACCAGCCGGGAGGGCCACCGCTTGCCCAGGACGTCACCGATCGCGAACCCGAACGGCAGGTGCCGCGCGTTGGCCAGCAACCCGGCGAGCACGGCGGCGAAGGGGTTGCCGCCGGCCGCCACGATCCCGACGAACATGAATTGGGACGCGCCGGCGAACACCAGCAGCGACATCAGCATGGGCAGCCACAAGGGGAACCCGGAACTCACCGCGATGGCACCGTAGGACACACCCACGAGACAATCGGCGGCGCAGACCAGGCCGATGTCCCGGGCGAGGCCCCGGTCGAGTGTTCGCCAGATCGAACGCATGTGTTCTATAGTGAACACTCGGACCGACGTTCGTCAAGGCGAACAAAAAGACCGATGGAGCGAACGGAATGGCACCACCCCCCACGGGCGCACCCCTCGACATCATCGCGGCGTCGCTGCGCCGCGAACGCACCCGCGCCGGCCTCTCCCTGACCGAGGTGGCGAAGCGCGCGGGCTTGGCGAAGTCGACGCTGTCGCAGCTCGAGTCCGGCACGGGCAACCCGAGCGTCGAGACGCTGTGGGCCCTCGGCGTGGCCCTCGACGTCCCGTTTTCGCGACTGGTCGAGCCGGAGCGGCCGAAGGTCCGGGTGGTCCGCGCGGGCAAGGGCCCGACGGTGTTCGCCGAACACGCCGACTACGCGTGCACCCTGCTATCGGCGTGCCCGACGGGCGCCCGCCGCGACATCTACATCGTCCGCGGCGAGCCGGGCACCCCGCGCCGCTCCGACCCGCACATGACGGGGGTGGTCGAGCACATCGTCCTCTGCGCGGGCCGGGCGCGGGTGGGCGTTTTGGACGAGCCGGAGGAGCTGCTGCCCGGGGACTACATCTCTTATCCGGGCGATGTGCCGCACATCTTCGAGGCTCTGGAGCCGGGTACTTACGGGGTGGAGATTTCGGAGTACGTCTGAGCCGGCACTGTGCTGCGGTTGGGGGATGTTTCGGGCGCGGATCTGTTCATGCCGACTGCGGCGACAGCCTGACCGGTTTCATGCGGCGCGTCACCGAAGCCACGCACGTGCTCCTGGTAGTCGACGAAAACTACGGTGAACGGGCGGATACTTCGCCGGATTCCGGCGTCACGCAGAGAATCGCTGGATCTCCGAGGTCTGCGGCGACCTCTCGGTGCTGTTCAAGGGCAACCCCGGGAAACAGCTTCCCGCCTGGCTCGCAGACAAGGAACCCAAGGGGTTCCCCTTCAACCGCGATGAGCCGAACGTCGATGACTTTCCCGGCTCAGAACAGATTGAGGACCTCTGGCGCTGGGTCGGTGGACTGCCGGCGAACCGCGACAGCGAGACGCCGATCGCCACCTTGCGCGAGCGTGCGGCGCGCCTCGAGAGACAGGCACTGAAGGGCGAGCCCTCTCAGTACCGGAGCCCAGCACTGAGGGGACAGACCCGCTTCAGGTTCGCAGACGCGCCCGAGCCGGTGTTCCGCTGGGGCCTGGGTATCGCTGAATTCGCCCTTGAAGTCAGCCAGTGCGGGGCCGACTCGATCTATGTGTACAGCGATCCGATCAAGGCCGTAGGGGTCGTCAGATCCGAGGAATGCGACGACTCGGACTTGGAACAGCACCTCACACCCGGACGTACTGTCGTTGCCCGAGTCGGGCAGATCGTGGTCCTCATGAATGAGCACGGCAGGCTCGCCGTGGTCGAGATCCTCGAGGTGCAGCAAGAGCAGACCCAAGGCCCCTACATCGCTCCGCACGTCACCTTCAACTGGCGAGTCGTCGAGACCTCGTAACAGCGAGAAGCCCCGCAGCCGACCGGCCGCGGGGCTTCTCCGAACGTCAATCAGGAAGTGCACTCACCAGCCGCGTTCGGCCAAGCGGTGGGGCTCCGCCAGCTCCTCCACGTTGATCCCCACCATCGCCTCGCCCAGTCCGCGCGAAACCTTCGCCAGCACGTCCGGGTCGTCGTAGAACGTCGTCGCCTTCACGATCGCCTCCGCGCGCTGGGCCGGGTTGCCGGACTTGAAGATCCCCGAGCCGACGAACACGCCCTCCGCGCCCAGCTGCATCATCATCGCCGCGTCGGCCGGGGTCGCGATCCCGCCCGCCGTGAACAGCACCACCGGGAGCTTGCCCGCCTGTGCCACCTCCCGGACCAGCTCGAACGGGGCCTGCAGCTCCTTGGCCGCGACGAACAGCTCGTCCTCCGGCAGGGACTGGAGACGACGGAGCTCGCCGCGGATCTTGCGCATGTGGGTGGTCGCGTTGGAGACGTCGCCGGTGCCCGCCTCGCCCTTGGAGCGGATCATCGCCGCGCCCTCGGTGATGCGGCGCAGGGCCTCGCCGAGGTTGGTCGCGCCGCAGACGAAGGGGACCGTGAAAGCCCACTTGTCGATGTGGTTCGCGTAGTCGGCCGGGGTGAGGACCTCGGACTCGTCGATGTAGTCGACGCCCAGGGACTGCAGGACCTGCGCCTCGACGAAGTGGCCGATGCGGGCCTTCGCCATGACCGGGATCGAGACGGCCTCGATGATGCCGTCGATCAGGTCGGGGTCGCTCATCCGGGCGACGCCGCCCTGGGCGCGGATGTCGGCGGGCACGCGCTCGAGGGCCATCACCGCGACCGCGCCGGCGTCTTCGGCGATCTTGGCCTGGTCGGCGGTGACCACGTCCATGATCACGCCGCCCTTGAGCATCTCGGCCATGCCGCGCTTCACCTTGGCGGTGCCGGTGACGGACTGGACGGTGGTCTGCTGCTCGGACACGACTGCGCCTTTCCACAAGAAGAACAGAGGGTGACGAATCCGAGGGTAGGTCGGCGGTGGACCCTTCAGGCAGGCCAGTGCGCGGCTATCTCAGCAGTCCACTTCCGGCACGCCGCCGACCAGGACTTCCGCCGCCCGGGTGCGTGCGTAGAGCACGTGACGTCCGGCACGGTGCCCGCTGACCAGGCCCGCGGCCTTCAACGCGCTTAGGTGCTGCGACACCGCGCCGGCGGTCAGCCCGGTCCGGCGGGCCAGTTCCGCGGTGGACGCCGGCGCGGCGAGCTCGGTCAGCAGCATCGCCCGGCCGCGGCCCACGACCCGGGCCAGCGCCGCGGGCGCGGCGGCCGTGCCGGTCTCCCACAGCGTCGCGATCCCCCGTGGCGGGTAGCGCAGCACCGGCTGCCAGCGCGGGTCGGTCTTGGAGAACACCCGCGGCCAGACGAACGCCGACGGCACGAGCACCAGACCGCGCCCGTCCAGCGGCACCGCGGCGTGCAGGTGCCGGTGCGCGACCGTGAGCGTGCCGCCCTCCCAGCGGACCAGCGGGGTGAGGTCGTTGAACAGCTCGGCGGCCCCGCCCTGGGCGAGCAGCCGCGACCGGTGCAGCACGTCGGCCTCGAGCAGCGCCCGGATCCGCGGCCAGTCGGGTGCCAGCACGAGGTCCCAGTACCGCTCCATCACCGTCGCGAGCCGCTCGAGGCCGGCTTCGGGGTCGCGGTGGAAGCGGTTCAGCGCCGTCGACCGCGGCCCGGCCATCGCGTCCAGCTCGCGCCGGACGAGGCGGGCGGGGACGTCGCGCAGGTCGGCGAGCTCGTCGGCCAGCTCGGGCAGGGGCGTCGCCGGCGTGCCGGCCAGGAAGCCGGGCAGGTGCCGCAACGGGACGAGGTCGCGCAGCAGCCCGATGTCCAGCCCGGCCTCGCCGAGCGCCGCGGTGGCGCGCTTGACCCACGGCAGGTGCAGCGCGTGCGCGCCCGGCTGGTTGAGGACGCGGACGCTCGCGACGATCTCCCACGCCGGGGAGAACGCGAACCGGGTGTGCGCCAGGTCCTCAGTGGAGAATGCCAGATCGAGCACGCGCTGCCTCTCTGCCGAAATTCCGCGCGGTGAGGCTTGTTCAGCCGTCGCCTCAGTCTAAGTCGCTCCGATGTGGACGGTCGAGCGGGGCTCCGAAAGTCCTTGCGGGAAAGCGAAAATTCCTCGCGGGTCGTACTTCCGGGCGACGGCGCGCAGCCTGGGCAGGTTCACCCCGTAGTACGCCTCGGCCCAGTCCGGCATCTCCGGGTCGAGGTAGTTGACGTACCCGGTGGTGCCGAACTCCGGCCCGAGCCCGTCGCGCACCGCGGCGAGCGCCCGCCGCGCTCCCGCTTCGCCGCCGTCGGCGGGCGCCGCGCCGTGCAGGAACTGGAAGCTGGCCAGTGCGCAGCGGTGCGGGAACGCCGTCTCGCGCGCGCCGACGCGGGCGATCGCGCCCCCGGCGGAGTCGATGAGCGTGCCCACCTTCGGGTCGGCGACCAGCAGCTCGACGACCGCGGCCGGATCGGTGACCGGCCGCAGCAGCATCCGCGACGTCCCGACGTACGCCGCCCGCGCCGCGGCCGCCCCCGGCCGGGCTTCCGGCTCGTCGAACGACCGCATCGCGCTCACGTGGTCGAGCACGCGCGCGCCCCGCTCGGCGGGTGGCGTGCCGACGCGGCGGACCAGGTCGTCGAGCAGCTCCTTCAGCCGGGCTTCGGTGCCGAGGAACGTGCCGCTCGCGTTCGCGGTGACCGCGTCGATGTTGACCCCGCACCACAGCTCGTCCGGCTGCGCGGGCAGCCAGTCCTGCCACGCGGCGAACAGCGCGGTCTGCGTGCCGTCCGGGAAGGTGAGCTCGAAGGTGGCGACGTCGGCGATCGGGACGGTCCGGAAGGTGAACCCGGTGACGATCCCGAAGTTGCCGCCGCCCCCGCCGCGCAGCGCCCAGAACAGATCCGGCTCCGCCGAGCGCGACACCGTGCGCGCCCGGCCGTCGGCGGTGACGATCCGCGCGGCCTCCAGGTGGTCGCACGTCAGCCCGTACGCGCGGTCGAGCAGGCCGACGCCGCCGCCGAGGGCGAGCCCGGCGATGCCCACCGTGTCGCAGCTGCCCGCCGGGAGCACCCGCCCGGCCGCGGCGAGCGTCGTGGCGATCGGGCCCAGCCGGGCACCGGCGCCGATCACCGCGCGGCCGTCCGGGCGCACCTCGACGCCCGAAAACCGGCTCAGGTCCACGACGATCCCGCCGTCCACTGTGGAATAGCCGGGGTAGCTGTGCCCGCCGCCGCGGGCCGCGACCGGCAGCCCGTGCCGCGCCGCGAAACCGAGGGCCGCCTGGACGTCTTCGACGCGCGCGGCCCCCACCACCGCGGCGGGCATCCGGTCGTCGTACATCGTGAAGAAACCCTGCTTGGCCTCGGTGTACCCCGGGTCGGCCTGCCGGAACAACGGCCCCGAGAGCCGCTTGCGCAGCCGCTCCCAGTCGTCCGGCGGCGGCCACCCGGCCAGCCCCGCCACCGGTACCGCTCCGGAAACCCGCAAGAAAGTCCGCCTGTCCACGTCACTCCCCCTGCCCCGTGTCCCCCCGGGCATTCGGCTGGTCCCGGGAGCCCTGCCTTGCCGTGACCAGGGTAGCGGGTGTGTGATCGAGGACACATCCCGTACACCAGCCGTTCGCCGAGGAGTCGTCATGGCAGACAGACAAGCCAAGAACGCCGACACCGGGGCCGCCGTCGCTGTGGACGACCCCGCGAAGGTCCGCAACGTCGTGCTCGTCGGCCCGTCCGGCTCGGGGAAGACGACCCTCACCGAGGCCCTGCTCGCCGCCTCCGGCACGGTGCCGCGCGCGGGTTCGGTCGTCGACGGGACCACGGTGTGCGACCACGACCCCGCGGCGGTCCGCCAGCAGCGCTCGGTCGGCCTCTCGGTGGCCCCGGTGCTGCACCAGGGCCACAAGATCAACCTGATCGACACGCCGGGGTACGCGGACTTCGTCGGGGAGCTGCGGGCCGGGCTGCGCGCGGCCGACGCGGCGCTGTTCGTCGTCTGCGCCGCCGAAGGGGTGGACGCGGCGACGGTCGCGGTGTGGGAGGAGTGCGCCGCGGTCGGGATGCCGCGCGCGGTCGTCGTCTCCCGGCTCGACCACCACCGGGCCGACGCGATGGCCGAGATCGCCGCCTGCCGGGCCGCGTTCGGCGACGGCGTGCTGCCGCTCTACTTGCCCGCGGGCAACGGCCTGGTCGGGCTGATCACCCAGCGGTACTTCGACTACACCGGCGGGCCGCCGCCGAAGCCCGGCGAGCCCGACCCGGCCGAGCTCGAGCGGATGGCCGAGGCCCGCAACGAGCTCATCGAAGGGATCATCGCCGAGAGCGAGGACGAGTCCTTGATGGACCGCTACCTCGCCGGGGAGGAGATCTCCGAGGACGTCCTGATCTCCGACCTCGAAACCGCCGTCGCACGCGGCTCCTTCCACCCCGTCATCCCGGTCTGCTCGACCAGCGGGATCGGCCTGACCGAGGTGCTCGACGGGATCGTCCGCGCGTTCCCCTCACCGCTGGAGCACAAGCCGCCCGACGTCACCACGCCGGACGGCGGGACGCACGCCGCCCTCTCCGCCGACCCCGCGGGCCCCCTCGCCGCGGAGGTCGTCCGGACGGCGGTCGACTCCTACGTCGGCCGGGTGTCGCTGGTCCGGGTGTTCTCCGGGACGCTGCGCCCCGAGCGCCCGGTGCACGTGTCCGGGCACGGTCTCGCCGAACGCGGCCACGAGGACCACGACGCCGACGAGCGCGTCGCGCACCTCTACTCCCCGCTCGGCGCGAACCTGCGGGAAGTGCCCTTCTGCGTCGCGGGCGACCTGTGCGCGCTGACGAAGGTCGGCTCGGCCGAGACCGGGGACACCGTCTCCTCCCCGGACGACCCGCTGCTGATGGAGCCGTGGGCGATGCCGGAGCCGCTGCTGCCGGTGGCGGTGGTCGCGAAGACCCGCAGCGACGAGGACACCCTCGCCCGCAACCTCTCCCGGCTGGTCGCCGGCGACCCGACGCTGCGGCTGGACCGCAACGCCGAAACCGCCCAGCTGGTGCTGTGGTGCATGGGTGAGGCCCACGCCGACGTCGTGCTCTCCCGGCTGCGCGCGGGCGGCGCGGACGTCGACACCGAACCGGTGAAGGTCAGCCTGCGCGCGACGTTCGCCAAGCCGGCCAAGGGACACGGGCGGCACGTCAAGCAGTCCGGCGGGCACGGCCAGTTCGCCGTCTGCGACATCGAGGTCGAGCCGCTCCCCCGCGGCGGCGGGTTCCAGTTCGTCGACAAGGTCGTGGGTGGTTCGGTGCCCCACCAGTTCATCCCGAGCGTGGAGAAGGGCGTGCGGGCCCAGCTGCAGCGCGGGCTGGCCGACGGGCACCCGGTGGTCGACGTCAAGGTGACGCTGGTCGACGGCAAGGCGCACAGCGTCGACTCCTCGGACGCGGCGTTCCAGACGGCCGGCGCGCTGGCCCTGCGGGAGGCGGCGGCGAACGGGCACATCACCATGCTCGAGCCGTTGGAGGAGGTGGCGATCCGGCTCCCGGACGAGCACCTCGGCACGGTGCTGGGCGACCTGTCGTCCCGGCGCGGCCGGGTGCTGGGCACCGAAGCCGGCGACGGCGGCCGGACGGTGATCCGGGCCGAAGTCCCGGCGACGGAACTGCTGCGGTACCTGATCGACCTGCGCTCGATGACGTCGGGCACGGCGTCGTTCACCCGCCGCCACGCCCGCTTCGAGCCGATGCCGGAAGGGATGGCGGTCCACTGAACGCCGCGCCCCGGGTCGTGAGTGCCGAGGTCGCGCGGCTGGCCCGTGAGCACCGGCCCAAGCTGATCATCGCCGGCTGGTCCGCGTACCCCCGGCACTTGGACTTCGCCC
>NZ_JBEZDL010000050.1:0-21718 GCF_040648295.1 Amycolatopsis sp. NPDC049159 | reverse complement strand
CGCGGCGCGGCCCACTTCGGTGAGCTCGCCGGTTTCGGCGACCCAGCCGCGGGCGCGCAGGTCGACGACGGGGTGGGGGTCAGCAGTGGCCGAGGTCGGCCCACTGGGCGGTGAGGCCGGGCTCGGAGCCCTGGGTCCACCAGTTCGCCTGCCAGAGGTGGGCGCTGTGCTTCACGCGCTGCCCGCCGAGGTACACCGTGCCCCAGTCCCATTCCGGCGCCGTCGAGCAGTCGGCGGGCTGGGACGGCGTGGTCGGGGTCGTGGGCGTCGTCGGGGTGGTCGGCTTGGTGGTCGTGGTCGCCGGCGGGCCGGTCGGGGTGGTGCACCCGGTGACGGTGTCCACATGGGACGTTCCGGCGGTCCGGTACTGCGCGGCTTTCGCGGTGGCGTCGGAAGGCGCGACGACCTGGTTGCCCGCGTAGTAGGTCCAGTCCACCTGCTCGGTGTAGACGCTGTTCCCGCTCGTGTGGCCCGCGGTGTCGATGAACCACATGTTGTAGTTGATCGACATCGGCGTCCGCGGGTAGACGGGGTTCCCTTGGGCGTCGGTGGTGTGGTCGGCGGTCAGGACGCCGTCGATGTAGTACTTGACGTGCCCGCCGGAGACCTGCGTGACGATGTCGTGCCAGCCGGCCAGGCTGCGGTTCTGCGCGGTGGACGTGCGCAGGCCGTCCCAGGTGGGGTTGTTCCAGTAGGTGTACCAGCTGGTCTGGTAGTTCGCCTGCGAGCCGCCCCAGCCGCCGTTGGGGAGGTATTCGGAGAAGTCCAGCTCGCTGTAGAGCGGGTCGCGGTCGTACCGCAGCGGCGAGATCGTGAAGTAGGTTTCGTTGACGTGGTCGCCGTCGGTACCGCTGTCCGGCGCATCGGTGAAGCGAACCCGGCTGGCGTACGTGCCTTCGAAGAACCGCAACTGGTTCTGGTACATCTCGGCGTGCGTGGTGCCGTTCGCGGAGCCGTCGGTGGAGGCGTTGAGCTGCGCGACGCGTTCGCCGTTGACGGTGGGAAAGCTGACGTTGCCGGTCAGCCACCGCGCGCCGGGCACACCGGGGCTGCCGACGTCGTTGCGGGTCGTCCACCCGGCCCCGCTGAAGGCGGAGTCGGTGGGCGAGGCGTAGTGGAAGTCGTCGAAGAGCACACCACAATCAGCTGCCGCGGCGGCCGCAGGGGCGGCGTCGGCCCCACCGGAGAGGATGAGGGCGGTCGCGGCCACGGTGGCCAGGCTGGTGAGGGCTGCGGTGGTGGTCCGGGTGGTACGGGACATGGGTCTCCTCCTGGGATGCCGTCCGCGGGGAGGCCGATTGGTCTAGACGAATCGGGTGGCCAGTACCTTCCTCTTGACCATTGGTCATGTCAATACGGTGATGGAACTTACCTTTGGTAATTTCTAGGCCGGGTCGGGTTCGCTTGACGGGGCGCCGAGCAGCGTGGCTCTCGTGGGTCGTCACGAGCGGTTCTCAGTGCTCAGCCTACGGTCACAACCTCGTCGCAGATATTGTCAACAATTTCATCGACGATTAGTGTGCGACCATCAAGCATGCGAAGCGACGAGGACTGACCTTGATCATCGACTGCCACGGCCACTACACCACCGCACCGCCCGCGCTCGCGGCGTGGCGCGACCAGCAGATCGCCGCACTGGACGGCTCCGCGACCGCGCCCCTGCGCGCCGACCTGCGGATCAGCGACGACGAGCTGCGCGAGACCATCGAGCCGAACCAGCTGAAGCTGATGGACGAGCGCGGGATCGACCTGACGATCTTCTCGCCCCGCGCGTCGTTCATGGCCCACCACGTCGGCGGCTTCGAGACGTCGGCGGAGTGGGCCGCCATCTGCAACGAGCTCTGCCACCGCGTCAGCGCGCTCTACCCGGACCGCTTCGCCCCCGCGGCGATGCTCCCGCAGTCCCCGGGCGTCGACCCGGCCACCTGCCTCCCCGAGCTGACCCGCTGCGTCGAGGAGTACGGCGCTGTCGCGCTGAACCTCAACCCCGACCCCAGTGGCGGCCACTGGACGGCCCCGCCGCTCACCGACCGGTCGTGGTACCCCGTCTACGAAAAGATGGTCGAATACGACATCCCGGCCATGGTGCACGTCTCCACCAGCGTCAACCCGGCGTTCCACACGACCGGCGCGCACTACCTCAACGCCGACACGACCGCGTTCATGCAGCTCGTGCAGGGCGACCTGTTCACCGACTTCCCGACGCTGCGGCTGATCATCCCGCACGGCGGCGGCGCGGTGCCCTACCACTGGGGCCGGTTCCGCGGCCTCGCGATGGCGCTGGGCAAGCCGGAGCTCGAGGAACACGTGCTGGGCAACGTCTTCTTCGACACCTGCGTCTACCACCAGCCGGGGTCGGACCTGGTCTTCGACGTCATCCCGGCACGCAACATCCTCTTCGCGTCCGAGATGATCGGTGCGGTCCGCAGCGTCGACCCGCGCACCGGCCACCACTTCGACGACACCCGCCGCTACGCCGAAGCCTCGCGACTGTCCGAAACGGACTGGGCGGCGATCCGGGAGCACAACGCCCGCACCGTCTACCCGCGCCTGGACGCTCTGCTGAAGGGGCAAGGCCGGTGACCGCGCCGAAGACGCCGGGCTGGCTGGACTGGTACGCCGATCCGTCCACGCCGGACTTCACGCTGCCGCCGGGCACGGTCGACGCGCACTGCCACGTTTTCGGCCCGCAGGCGAAGTTCCCGTTCGCGCCCGAGCGCAAGTACACCCCGTGCGACGCGAGCAGGGACCAGCTCTTCGCGCTGCGCGACCACCTCGGCGTGTCCCGCAACGTCATCGTGCAGGCCACCTGTCACGGCGCCGACAACTCCGCGATGCTCGACGCGGTCCGGGCGGCCGGCGGACGGGCACGCGGCGTCGCGACCGTGCGGCCGGACATCGGGGAAGCAAAACTGCGCGAGCTCCACGCGGCGGGCGTCCGGGGCGTGCGCTTCAACTTCGTCAAACGGCTGGTGGACGCCGCGCCGACGGCAGAACTCACCGCGATCGCGAAGAAGATCGCCCCGCTCGGCTGGCACGTCGTGCTGTACTTCGAAGCCGCCGACCTGCCCGAGCTGGAAGACTTCTTCGGCACGCTGCCCGTCCCGCTGGTGATCGACCACATGGGACGGCCGGACGTCACAAAACCTTTGCAGGGAAAAGAGTTCGGCCGGTTCCTGGAGTTCGCCGAGCGCAACGACGTCTGGGTGAAGGTGAGCTGCCCCGAACGGCTCACGGTGACCGGACCCCCAGCACTCGACGGCGAACGGCACGCCTACACCGACGTTGTCCCGTTCGCCCGCCGCGTCGTGACCGAGTTTCCCGACCGGGTGCTGTGGGGGACCGACTGGCCGCACCCGAACCTCAAGAACCACATGCCCGACGACGGGCTCCTGGTCGACCACGTCCCGCTGATCGCGGAAACCGCGGAAGCGCGGCGGAAGCTGCTCGTCGACAACCCGATGCGCCTCTACTGGCCCGGCGAAACCGCCTGAAACCCCTGAAGGGCATGCAATGCAGCACGCCAACGCGCTCAACCGGCTGAACCGCCTGCCGATCTCGCGCTTCCACAAGCTCACCCTGATCGCCGTCTCGTTCGCGTACTTCTTCGAGTTCGCGGACATCAACAGCTTCGCCACGACCGCGCCCAAGCTCATCAAGCTCTGGGGTGTGACGGTCAACCAGGTCGCCTACGTGACCTCGCTGTCGTTCGTGGGGATGTTCTTCGGCTCGATCGTCGCGAGCACGCTCGCCGACCGCTGGGGCCGGAAGAACGCTCTCATGTGGACGACCGTCTGGTTCGGGATTTTCTCTTTTGCCGCAGTGTTTTCCTGGGACATCGTGTCGCTGGGCGTGTTCCGCGTCCTCACTTCGGCCGGCCTCTCGGCGATGACCGTCGTCGCGGTCATCTACGTCAACGAGCTCTACCCGGCGGCCAACCGCGGCAAGTACCAGGCGTACGCGATCGTGATCGGCATCTGCGGCACGCCGGTGACCAACCTGATCGCGAGCGTCGTCGTGCCGCTCGGGAACTGGGAGTGGCGGCTGGTTTACCTGTGGGGCGCGCTCGGTGTCCTGCTCGTGCTGTTCACCCGGCAGCTGAAGGAATCGCCGCGCTGGTACGAAAGCCGGGGCGAGCACGCGAAGGCCGACGCGGTGCTGCGCGAGATCGAGACGCTCGTCGCGGCCGAGAAGGGACCGCTGCCGGAGCCGGCGCCGCCGATCGAGGAAGCCCCGGTGGCCAAGGCGCCGCTGCGGTTGCTGCTGCGCAAGAAGTACCTGCTGCCGACGCTGCTGCTCACGGTCCTGTGGGTCACGCAGACGATCGGGTTCTTCGGGTATTCGAGCTGGGCGCCGACGTTGCTGGCCAAGGAAGGCTTCAGCGTCGAGAAGTCGGTGTTTTACGTGGCGCTGACGACGATCGGCGCGCCGCTGGGGTCGTACCTGGCGGCTCTCGTCACCGACCGCTTCGAGCGCAAGTGGTGCCTGGTCGCGTTCGGCGGGATCATCGCGCTGTGCGGCCTGTTCTACGGGCTGACGTTCAACCCGGTCCTGATCGTGGTCTTCGGCTTCCTGGTCAACATGTTCGAGCGCGGCTACACGGCACTCGGGTACGCGTATTCGCCGGAGCTGTTCGACACCCGCGGCCGGTCGCTGGGCACGGGCGTGTCGTACGGCCTCGGTCGCCTGTCCAACGCAGCCGGCCCGCTGATCGTGGCGTCGCTGTACAACGGCAGCGGCTACCAGAGCGTGTTCTTCTTCATCGCGGGAACGTGGCTGGTCGGCGCGGTGGTGCTGGCGCTGTTCGGGCCGCGGACACGCCAGGCCCGGCTCAAGTCGACCGCCGCCGAACCCGCCGGCGTCTGACAGGCTGGGGCGACCTTCCACCGTGCGGTCCGGCGGGGGCGTCAGCGCAGGTCAGGCGGCCTGCAGGACCGTCGGTACCAGCGCCGTCCGCCGGACCAGCGCGACCATCGCCGTGTTCAGCAGGCTCGCCACCGCGAAGACCAGGGAGTCCGAAGTGGACAGTCCACTCGTGACCAGGACGCCGCCGAGCCAGGGACCGAACACCGCACCGAGGCGGCGGTCGGCAGCGAAGGCGTCCGAACCTGTCAACAATCCTGTGAACCAGCTATGAACCGAAGCTGGTCCCGAGCCGCGGCGGCAACGTCGGCCCGGACATCGAGTTCCCCGAGCATCTCGGCAGCGGCGGCCATCTCGGCGGTGCGGCGGACGGCGTGCCGGTAGGAGCCGGTGACGAGCCGATCCACGGTGCCGGCTCCGGCGGCGGTCAATTCCCCGACGATGACGTCACGCAGCCAGTCCTCACAGCCGGCGGCGCGCGCGGCCTGGAGCGCTTCGACCACGGCGGCGGACATGCCTTTGAAGAAGACGCTGCGGAGCAGCTTCCGCTCGGCGGCGACCCCGGCCTCCCCGGGGAGCACGTCGATGGCGGCCCCAAACCCGTTCAAGGTGGCGGCGACGGCTTCGGCGGCATTTCCGCTGGTCAGCATGGGAACGCTCAGGCCTCGGCCGGGGACCGGAGCCATGATCGCAACGTCGGCGAAGGGGACGCCATGCTCGGCGGCGAGGGCGGCCAGCCGGCGTTTGGTACCGGGGGAGGCGGTGTTCAGATCGGCCCAGACCGCGCCGGGCCTCAGTCCGGCGAGCCCGGCTCGCAGGGCGTCGAGCGCTGCGGACGCGCTGTTGACGCTCAGGACGAGATCGGCCCCATCGGCAGCTTCAGCTTCCGACCCGGTGAGGATGACGCCCGCAATGGCGGCGCCGGTGCCCGCCTCGCCGGCAGCGGCGCCCAGTCGGCCGGTGGTGATGCCTGCCGGGGCAGCACTGGCACCTGCTCCGCTGGCAGTTGCACCTGTCGTGTCGGTAGTGGCGCTGGGCCTGCTGGGGGTGATGTCCGGCGGAGCGGTGGTGGCACCTGCTCCACCGGCAGTGGCACCTGCCGGGGCCGTGGTGGCGCCCGGCTTGCTGGTGGTGCTCGCCGGGGCGGTACTGGCCTCCGCTCCGCTGGCGGTGGCACCTGTCGTGTCGGTGGTGGCGCCGGGCCTGCTGGTCGGCGGAGCGGTAGCGGCAGCCACTCCGCTGACGGTGGCTCCTGGTTCGCTAGCGCCGGTAAGTGCGGCGGCACCCGGCCCGCTGGCGATGGCGACCGCTGGGTCGGTGACAGCCCCTGTCGCGTAGGCGATGGCACCCAGGACGGCGGCCGTGGTGCCCAGCTCGGGGGCGGTCGTGTCGCTCGATCCGCTGGTGGCGGTGCCTGCCGAGGCGGCGGTGACCGCCGGGTCGTAGGCGCGCACCACCGCTCCGGCGGCCGCCAGGTCGCGGGCCAGATGGCCGCCCGCTTCACCCAATCCGAGTACCGCGATGGTTCCGGGCATAGCAGAATCCTCCTCGCCAGCTACGATCGAGTACACGATGTGCTCGACAAAATTGTCAACAAAATCGGAGTCGAGGGTATGACCGAGAGTGCTGCGGACCGGCAGCCGGGGGAGCGTTCGGTGGTGGCGGCCATTCGGGACGCCATCGTCCGCGGCGAGTTCGTGCCCAACCAGCGGCTGGTCGAGGCCGACCTGTCCGCGCAGTTCGCCGCGAGCCGCGCGACCGTGCGGGCCGCGTTGATCGAGCTCACCAACGAGGGGCTCGTCGAACGCGTGCAGAACCGCGGGGCCCGGGTGCGCGCGGTTTCGCTCGAAGAGGCCGTCGAGATCTCCGAGGTCCGGATGATGCTGGAATCGCTGTGCGCGGCGAAGGCGGCCGAGCGCGTTTCCGATGCCGAGGTCGGGGAGCTGCGCGAACTCGGCGAGCTCATGCACCAGGCCGTCGCGAGCGGGGATGTGGTCGGGTACTCCGGCCTCAACCAGCGCCTGCACCGGCGGGTCCGCGAGATCAGCGGGCAGCGGACCGCGGCGCAGGTACTCGAACGGCTGCGCGGGCAGAGCGTCCGGCACCAGTTCCGGCTGGCGATGCGACCGGGGCGGCCGCAGGTCTCGCTGCCGGAGCACCTCGCGATCATCGACGCCATCTGCGCGCACCACCCCGAGCGGGCCGCCGAAGCCGCGCGGGTGCACTTGGGCAGCGTGATCGAAGCACTCAAGGCGGCCGATGCCGAGGTGTCCCTGCTGCACCCCTGACCCGGGGCTGCCGATCGAGGTGCTCGACCGGGCCGCTGGCCGAGGCAGCCGCCGGGGTGCTGATCGAGTCCGCCGGCCGAAGCTTCGGCCTGAGCCGCCGGCGGCGGCTCCTGGCCGAGGTCGCTGGCCAAGGCCAACAACCGAGCCCCTGACCGGGCTATCGACTGAGCCGTGGACCGGATACCTCCGCCGAAGTCGCGACCGAGGTCCTGCACAAAAACCCCACACAGACCGTCGCCAAGATTGTTGACAATCTTGGCGACCGAAACGTACGGTGGCAAGCATGAAGCCCGTCATCGTCACCGACCCGCCGCGCGCCGACCTCGAACAAGTGACGCGCCTGGCTGACTACGGTGTCGCCACCGTGCACGAGGCCCTCGGCCGCTCCGGGCTTCTCGGGCCCGGGCTGCGGCCCATCCAAGACGGCGTGCGCGTCGGCGGTACCGCCGTCACCGCGCTCTGCTGGCCCGGGGACAACCTCATGATCCACGCGGCCGTCGAGCAGTGCCGTGAAGGCGACGTCCTCGTCGTCACCACCACTTCACCTTGCAGCGACGGGCTCTTCGGCGAACTCTTCGCGACCGCGCTGCGCCACCGCGGGGTGCGCGGCCTGGTCACCACCACCGGCGTCCGTGACGTCGCCGACCTGCGCGCCCTCGGCTTCCCCGTGTGGTCGGCCGCCGTCAGTGCACAGGGAACCGTCAAGGCCACCGCCGGTGCGGTCAACGTCCCCGTCGCCATCGGCGGTCAGCTCATCCGCCCCGGGGACGCCATCCTGGCCGACGACGACGGCGTCATGCGCGTCCGTCGCGAGGATGTCCAAACCGGACTCGACGCGGCGAAAGCGCGCCTGGAAAAGGAAGCCGCCGCCCGCGAGGCCTTCGCGACCGGTCAGCTCGGCCTGGATCGCTATGGCCTGCGCGAAAAGCTCGACGCCCTCGGCGTCCGGTACCTGACCGCCGAGGAGTACGAAAAGGAGCAGGCATGACCGGCGTGCGCTGCATGCTCATGCGCGGCGGGACGTCGAAAGGCGCCTACTTCCTCGCCGGCGACCTGCCCGCCGACCCCGCCGCCCGCGACGACCTGCTGCTGCGGATCATGGGCACCCCCGACCCGCGCCAGATCGACGGGCTGGGCGGCGCCCAGCCGGTCACCAGCAAGGTCGCGATCGTCTCCGCCGCCGACGATCCCGGGCACGACATCGACTACTTGTTCCTGCAGCTCGGCGTCGAAGAAGCGACCGTCTCCGACCGGCAGACCTGCGGCAACCTCCTGGCCGGCGTCGGGCAGTTCGCCGTCGAGCGGGGTCTGGTACCCGCCGGCGACGAACGCACCACCGTGCGCGTGCGGCTGGTCAACACCGGCACCATCGCCGTCTCGACGTTCGCCACTCCCGGCGGTGCGGTCGACTACCGCGGTGACACGGCCATTTCCGGCGTCCCCGGCACCGCCGCCCCGGTCGAGCTGGACTTCACCGAAACCGAAGGGTCCGTCTGCGGCAGCCTGCTGCCGACCGGCAACGTCCGTGACGACGTCGGCGGCATCGCGGTGTCCTGTGTGGACAACGGGATGCCGGTCGTCGTCGCACGCGCCGAAGACTTCGGCATCACCGGGTACGAGCCGGTCGAGGAGCTCGCCGGCGCCGAACTCGCCGGGCGGATCGACGCCCTGCGCGTCGAAGCCGGGAAGCTGATGGGCCTCGGCGACGTCCGTGGCAGCTCGGTCCCGAAGACGACGCTGGTCGCCGCGCCCCGCGACGGTGGCGCCGTCTGCACCCGGACGTTCATCCCGGTCAAGCCGCACCCGTCGATCGGGGTGCTCGGTGGCGTCAGCGTCGTCACGGCGTTGCTGCTCGACGGCGCCGTCGGCCACGAGCTGCTCGAAACCGGCGATGGACCGGTCGAGATCGAGCACCCGAGCGGCAAGCTCGCCGTGGCGATCGAGTTCGACGGGTCCCGCGTCCGCCGCTCGACGGTCATCCGGACCGCGCGGAAGTTGTTCGACGGCACCGTTTTCCCGCGTTCCTGAGGAGCCGGCCATGCCCGACCCCTCGCCGCGCCACGAAATCGCGCACCTCGGCCACGTCGAGCTGCGCACACCGGAGCCGGAAAAGAGCCTCGACTTCTTCGTCCGCGTGCTGGGCCTGACCGAGAACGGCGCCGACGGCGGCTCGGTCTACCTGCGCACCTGGGACGACTACGAGCACCACAGCCTGAAGCTCACCGCGGCGAAGACGTCCGGGGTCGGCCGGACGGCGTTGCGCGCGTCGAGCGAAGAAGCCCTCAAGCGCCGCGTGGTCGCGCTGGAGGAACGCGGACTCGGCGTCGGCTGGGTCGACGGCGACACCGGGATCGGCCCGACGTACCTGTTCCGCGACCCGGACGGCCACGAACTCGAGCTGTACTGGGAAACCGAGCGCTACGCCCCGCCGGAACACCTGCGCCCCGCGTTGAAGAACCAGGCGCAGGCGTACCCCGGGCGCGGGGTCGGGGTCCGCCGCCTCGACCACGTCAACTACCTGGCGAAGGAAGCGGAAGCCAACGGGCGCTTCGTCTGCGACGCGCTCGGCGGCCGGGTCACCGAACAGATCCAGCTGGACAGCGGCGTGATTTCCGGGCAGTGGACGCACTTCGCGCAGAAGTCCTACGACATCGTCTACACCACCGACTGGACGGGCTCGCGCGGGCGCCTGCACCACATCGCCTTCGCGACCGACACCCGCGAAGACATCCTGCGCGCGGCGGACATCGCGCTCGACAACGGCGTGCACATCGAAACCGGGCCGCACAAGCACGCGATCCAGCAGACGTTCTTCCTCTACGTCCACGAACCGGGCGGCAACCGGATCGAGCTGTGCAACCCGACCGGACGGCTGATCTTCGCGCCGGACTGGGAACCGGTCACCTGGACCGAAGCCGAGCGTGCCAAGGGGCAGGCGTGGGGACTGAAGACGATCGAGTCGTTCCACACACACGGAACTCCGCCGGTGGCGTAGAGACGGCTCCAGGCACTACGCTGAGCGTTTCAGGCGGCGCTCTCCGTGACAGCCTGGGGGTGGGGGATGGCCGGAACGTGGTCGGCGTTCGCAGTGCGCGGGTTCCGGGTGGTGTGGCTCGCGGGCCTGCTTTCGGTGGCCGGGGACCAGCTCGCGCGCGTCGCGCTGTCGATCCTCGTGTACCAGCGCACCGGATCGGCGGCGCTGAGCGCGGCGACGTACGCGCTTTCGATGCTGCCCGCGCTCGTCTCGGGTGCGCTGCTTTCGTGGCTGGCCGACCGGTTTCCCCGGCGCCAGGTCATGGTGGTGTGCGACGTCGTGCGGGCGCTGCTCGTGGCGGTGATGGCCGTGCCTTCGACGCCGCTGCCGTTGATGGCCGGGTTGCTGGTGCTCGTCCAACTGGCCGAAGCGCCGTTTTCCGCGGCGCAGGGCGCGGTGCTGCCGGAGCTGCTGGGGGCGCGGTACGAAGCGGGCCAGGCGGTGCAGCAGGTGACCACACAACTCTGTCTGGTGCTGGGGTTCGCGGTGGCCGCGTTCGTGGTCGCCGGGGTCGGCGCGCACACCGCGCTGGCGATCGACGCCGCCACCTTCGCCGTTTCCGCGCTGCTGATCCGCGCGGGGCTGGGCGTCCACCCGCCGCCGGGTGGCCGGGTCCGGAGCGGGACGTCGTGGTGGCGGCAGGTCGCCGCGGGCGCGCTCGCCGTCCGCCGCGACCGGACGCTCGCGACGCTGGTGTGGCTGGGCTGGCTGGCGTTGTTCACCGTCGTCCCCGAAGGGCTCGCGGTGCCGTTCGCCAGGGAAGTCGGCGTGGGCGGCGGTTGGATCGGCGTGCTCCTCGCCGCGGAACCGGCGGGCGCGGTCGCCGGTGCGCTGCTGTTGCGGCTGGTCGCGCGCCGGGTGCGGGTGCGCGCGCTGGGCGTGCTCGCGGTCGGGACGTCGGCGCCGCTCGTGGCCTACTGGGCCCAGCCCGCGCTGAGCACGGCGCTGGCGCTGCTGTTCCTGTCCGGGATCTGCTCGGCGTACCAGGTCACCGCGGGTGCGACGTTCGTCCAGCTGTCCCCGCCGCCGCTGCGGGGACGGGCCCTCGGTTTCGCGCGGACGGGGATGATCGCCGGGCAGGGGCTCGGGATCGTGCTCGGCGGCGTGCTCGCGCAGCTGGCCGGGGCGGCGACGGCGATCGCCGTGGCGGGCACCGCGGGAGCGCTGGTCGCGCTCGCCGCGGCCGCCGCGTGGTCACGCCGGCGGCCGGACGCGGTCTCGGCCGCGCTGCCGGCCGAAGCCTGACTCGGGTTCACCAGCCTTTGTCGCTCATCGGGCGCTCCTCGTCGGTGCTCGGGGTTGCGGGGTCGGACCTGGGGTTTCACCAGCCCTTGTCGCGCATTGCGTGCTCCTCGTCGGTGGTGGCGGGCAGGGGGAGTGGTGGTGGGGTTCACCAGCCTTTGTCGCTCATCGCTTGCTCCTTTCCGGTGGTCGGGGACGGGCGTGCGGTCGTGGGGGTTCACCAGCCCTTGTCGCTCATCACGCGCTCCTCTTCTCGGTCGCCGGGGGAATGGGGGTCGCGGTGCGGTTTCACCAGCCCTTGTCGCTCATCGGCTCGCCTTTCCGTGCGGTTCGTCCGGTCTCGGATACCCGGAATGCTCCCAGGGGCCCGGTCGGGTCGCGCCGTGGGGAAACGGCTGACACCCGACCGCAACGCGACTACCCTGGGCGAGCAGGTGTTCACCGGGGCGGAGCAGGGCGGGGAGGCGCTGCGATGAGCGGAGGCACGAGCGATCCAGGGGGCTGGGCACCACCGCGGTGGAAGCTGTGGTCGTTGCCCGGGCGGGTGCGCTTCTTCGTGCTGGTGGTCGATGTGGCGGCGCTCGTCGTCCTCGTGCTGTCGGCGCGGGCGGGGCCGACACCCCAGCAGTGGGCGACGGCGGGCTGGCTCGCCGCGGCCGCGCTGCCGCACCTGCACGCTTCGCACCTGATCGAGCAACGGCGTCGCGACCGCTCCGGCTCGCCGTACGTCGACCTCTGCAGCGTCTGGATCTTCGCCGGCGTGCTGGCCTTGCCGCTGGTGCTCGAACTGGCGCTGGTCGCGGTGATCTACGGCCACCGCTGGCTGCTGGTCAACCGCTTCGACCCGGTCCGCCCGCCGCACCGCACGGTGTTCACCGCCGCCACGCTCGCCCTCGCGGCGGCCGCCGCGGCCGGGGTGCTGCGGGCGACCGGCGCCCACGAGCACCTGGCCCACCTCGGCGACGGCGCCCGGCCCGGCTGGGGCGACCTCGCCGCCGTGGTCGGCGCGGGTGCCGTGCAGTGGACGGTCAACACCGCGCTGGTCGGCGCGGTCATCGCCTGGACGGTCACCGTCGACCACCCCCGCCGGCTCCTGGGCAGCGCTTCCGACAACCTTCTCGAGGTCAGCCAGCTGGCGCTCGGCGTGTTCGTCGCGCTCGCCCTGCTGTGGTGGCCGCCCGCGGCGCTGCTGATGATCATCCCGACGTTCGCGCTGCACCAGTGCGTCCAGCTCGACCAGCTCAAGCTCGCCGCGCGCACCGACCAGCGCACCGGGCTGCTCAACGCGATCGCGTGGCACCAGCAGGCCGAACGCGCGCTCGAGCGCGCCCGCGCCACCGGCGGCCGGACCGGGGTGCTGATGATCGACCTCGACTGGTTCAAGCGCATCAACGACACCCACGGCCACCCGGTCGGCGACGACGTCCTCGCCGAGGTGGCGACCGTGCTCGCGAAGACCGTCCGGCGCGGGGACACCGTCGGACGTTACGGCGGGGAGGAGTTCGCCGTGCTGCTGCCCGACGTCGACGAAGCCGAGGTGCGCGCCGTCGCCGAGCGGATCCGCGTGCGGATCCGGGCGCTGCGCATCACCGCGCCGACGGGGGAGCCGGTCGCGCTGTCGGCGACCATCGGCGCGGCCCTGCACCCGGCGGAGCTCGAAGCGGGCCTGGACGGCATCATCCGCGCGGCCGACGACGCCCTGTACGAGGGCAAGAAAGCGGGCCGGGACCGGGTGGCGCTCGCGCTCTGAGGCGGGCCGGTGCGGTGGACGGCCAGGCGGTGCGGGGCTCGCGCTCCGGTCTGGTGCGGTGCTCGGCCAGGCGGTGCGGCGCTCGCGGTGCTCGACCAGGCGGTGTGGCTCGCGGTCCAGGTCGGGTCGGTGGTGGCCACGCTCGGCGCGCGGGGGCTTGCGTCCTGGGTCGGCGCCGCGCACGCCCAGGCGATCCTCGCGCCTTAGCTCGGACTGGTGCCGCGCACGATCAGCCGGTGCGGGGCGACGATCGAGCGTGGTTCCGTCGTCGGCTGCGTCAGCCGGTCCAGGGCGAGTTCCGCGATGCGGTCCTTGTCCGGTGACACCGTCGTGAGCGCCGGGACGCTGTAGCGGCCGTCCTCGATGTCGTCGAAGCCCACCAGCGCCAGCTCGTCCGGTACCGCGATCCCGCGGTCGGCCGCCGCACGCAGCGCGCCCAGGGCCAGCTCGTCGGTGAAGCAGAAGACCGCGTCCGGTGGTTCGGGCAGCTCCAGCAGGTCCAGCATCGCCGCGTGGCCGTCGGCGCGGTGCAGGCGCCGGACCGGGACCTCCAGCTCGGGGACGGCCGGCAGGCCCGCCGCCGCCAGTGCCTCGCGGTAGCCGGTGAGGCGCTGGCGCGCCGTCGCGTTCAGGGAGCGCGGCTGGATGCCCAGTGCCGCGACGCGGCGGCGGCTCGCGCTCAGCAGGTGGCCGGTGGCTTCGCGTGCCGCCGCGACGTTGTCGATCGCGACGTGGTCGACGCCCGCCGTGCCGTCGTGCTCGCCGAGCAGCACCAGCGGGACCGGGTCGGTGCGCGCGGCCAGCTCCGCGGGCGCCACCGCCCACGGGCTGAACAGGACGCCGTCGACCAGCTGGCTGCGCTGCCCGTGCAGCAGCTGCTTCTCGCGCTCGGCGTCGCCGTCGGTCTGGTCGATGAGCACCGTCAGGCCCCGGGCCTCGGCGATGCGCACCGTCCGCGCGGCGAGCTCGGCGAAGTACGGCGAGTCGATCTCGGGGATCACCAGCGCGATCAGCCCGGTCCGGCCGCGCCGCAGCGTCCGGGCGGCCAGGTTGGGCCGGTAGCCGAGCGCGTCGATGCTCGCCTGCACCCGCTCGCGGGTCGCCGGGGCCACGTAGCGGAACCCGTTGACCACGTTGGACACCGTCCGCACGGACACGCCGGCGTGCTCGGCCACGTCGCGCAGTTTCGGGTTCACCCGCGCAGCGTACCTCTTGCAACGTGGCATGCCACGTTGCAAACTGAGGTGCCACGCCGTCGTGCCCGAGGAGGCCAGGATGACCGCGCACCAGACCACCGCCGCCCCGCTGTCCGAGACCGAGCTCGCGGAGCTGACCGAGCGCCTGCGGAGGGACGGCATCATCGGCCTGCCGCAGGCCTTTTCCCGCGACTGGGTCGCCCGCCTCGGCGAGGACATCGACACGGCGTTCGCCGAGGCCCGCGCCCGGCCGGACGGTGCCGTCGGCCGCGGGCCGAACCGCTTCTACGTCGAGATCCACCCGGAGCAGCTGCGCGGGTTCGCCGAGCTGGCGGGCCACCCCTGGATCACGGCCGTCGCCGAAGCGGTGCTGGGGCCGGATTACCGCATCGTCGAGGTCGGCTTCGACGTCCCGCTGGCCGGCGCGGTCGACCAGCCGTGGCACCGGGACTTCCCGATGCCGCCGGAAACCGCCCGCGAGCGCAGGCTGACGTCGCTGGCGGTCAACGTGACCGCGGTCGACACCGAGCCGGACATGGGACCGTTCGAAATCGCGCCCGGTACGCACTGGGACGACGGTGCAGCCTTCGAGCACGGCATGTTCCCGCCGCGCGAGGCCTACCCGCGTTACCGGGAGCTCGCGGCGCGCAAGTTCCCGCGGATGGGGGACATCTCGATCCGCTCGGCGCTGACCGTCCACCGCGGCACGGCCAACCACTCGGCCAAGTCCCGCCCGGTGCTGGTGCTCGGGCTCGACGCGCCGGGCGCGGGCAACGACGCCCGCCACGACACCGCCGTGACGCCGGGGTTCCGGGCGTCGCTGCCGGAATCCGTGCGCGCGCACCTGCCCTGCCCGGTCGTCGACGAGCTGCGGCCGATCACCCAGAAGCACACGATCGAAGGGCTGGTCATGGGGGACGCGGAGTAGCGCCGATGTTTGCCGCGCCGGGACGGGGGCATCAGTGGGCCATGGCTGATGCGGGAATCACCGAAATGACGGGCCGCGCCGGGGTCATCGCGGGGTTGCGACGCGTGCTGCTGGCGTTCGGCGTCGGCGGCGCGCTGGCGTGCCTCGCCTGGATGGCGTTGTGGCTGGCCATGCACCTGTGACGGGTTCGGCGCCGGCCGGGTCGTCCCGGCCGGCGCCGCGGGCTCACTGGCAGGCTTCGCAGTCCGGGTCGTCGATCCGGCAGGCGGCGCCGTCGGTGAGCTCGAAGTCGAAGTCGTCCAGCGCGGGCACGGCCGGCGCGGTGACTTCTTCCGGGGTGGTGGTGGACATGGCGCTCCCTCGGGGTCGAACGGGTTCTCTTGGGGTGTAGCGCCGAAGATCGACGGGCATTCCGTGACCCGTGCCACAGTCGACATATCGCCCGTCCTGGGCTTGGAGCGTGGTCTTCGTTCGTGACGCGGCCGACCGCCGGATCCGGTGGCTGATGCGGCTCGACCTCAGCGCGTCCGCCGGCGGCTGACCAGGGCGGCGATCGCCACGGCGGCTCCGGCCGCGGCGAAGATCCCGGTCGCGACGGGACTCAGGAACTTCGACAAGCTCGGCGCGCTGCTCGGTCCCAGCAGCCAGGCCGCGACCAGTGCGGCGTAGCCCGCGGTGAGGCCGAAGGCCCACCAGCGCAGGGAATTCTTCGCGCGCAGGGCGCCGACCAGCACGACGGCGATGGGGATGACGGCCAGGAACGCGAACTGGCCGAGCACCATGACGGGAACGGCCCACGCCGCGACGAGCACGGCGATCGAGGTGCGGCGGGCGGGCGTGACGGCGGGGTCGGCGGTGGTCGTGGTCATCGGGTTCTCCTCGTTGGCTCAGCGGTGGCAAGGGTTTCGGCGGTCGGCTCAGCGGCGCCAAAGGGCTTTTGCGGTCTGCGCGAGGTCGGCAGACTTGGCGGTGGCAGGTTTCCGCGGTCTGTGTGAGGTCGCGGGCTCAGCAGTGCTCAGGGTTTCGGTGGTCTGCTTGGGGCTGGCGTGGTTCAGCGGTCGCAAGCGGCTTCGGTGGCCTGCTCGGGGCCGGCGTGGTTCAGCGGCCGCAACAGGTTTCGGTGGTCTGCGTGAGGCCGGTGTGGCTCGGCGGCGGCAACGTGCTTCGGCGCTTCGGGTGCCTCAGCGGTGGCAGGGGGCTTCGGCGGTCCGCTTGAGGTCGGCCAGCCAGGCGTCCAGCCCGGGAGCCAGGTATTTCATCGCGGTGGCCGGGTCGGCTTCGATCTGCTTGCCCGTCCAGCTCTCCTCCGTGCGGACGAGGACGCCGCCGCGGACGGGGGTGAACGTCCAGACGTGGACGCCGCGGTCGATGCGCAGGCCGTCGCCGATTGCCGGGCCGCTCCAGCGGATGCAGTGGCCCGGCTGGACCTGGTGGACCGTCGAGGTGATGACCAGTGTGGTCGCCGGCGTCGCGGGGGTGGCCGGGACCGGGGTCGTCCACCGGAACCGCGAACCCGGGCGCAGCGGGCCGGGGTCGAGCCGTTTCGCGGTGCTGACGGCGCTCTGCCACGAAGGCCAGCCCGCGACGTCGGTGTGCAAGTTCCAGACGGCCCCGGGCGACGCCTTGACCAGCGTCTCGGTCCGGTAGTGCAGACCGGCGGCTGGGTCGATCCCCTCGCCGCGGCAGGTGACGGCCGTGGGCACCGGCGTCGAAGAGGCCGAGGCGGCGGGAGCGGCGACGCCCAGCAGTCCGGCGGCCAAGGGGAGGGCGAGCAAAGCGGTACGCATGCGGGTCATCGGGTTCTCCTCATTGTTAGTGCCTGTCGTGATGGTTAGAAGCTATAACTAATGTCGAGTGAGTGTCAATAGGAAAAGTGATAGCCTCTAACCGTGACGGAGAGCCCGCGGGAGCGCTACCGCGCCCAAGTGCGTGAAGAGATCAAGCGGCATGCCTGGGAGCAGATCGCCGCCGCCGGCGTGCCCGCGCTGTCGCTCAACGCGATCGCCAAGCAGGTCGGTATGAGCGGCCCGGCGCTGTACCGGTACTTCGGGAGCCGGGACGAGCTGATCACCGCGCTCATCCGGGACGCCTACCGCAGCATCGCCGACGCCGTCCACGGGGCCCGTGGCCAGGGTTTCGCCATGCTGGCCAAGGTGATCCGGGACTGGGCGCGCGCCGACCCGCAGCGGTACTTCCTCATCTACGGCACGCCCGTCCCCGGCTACCACGCCCCCGCGGACACGACGGCGCTCTCGCACGAGGTGATGGCGGTGCTGATCGAAACTTGCTCCGAGTTGCAGGGGCCGGAGGTCCCGGCGCCGTTCGACGATCACCTCGAAACCCATCGCGAGTGGGCGGGCGACAGCGGTGTCCCGAACTGGGTGCTGCACCGCGCGCTGGCGTTCTGGACCCGGCTGCACGGCGTGCTCTCCCTCGAGCTGGCCGGGCACTTCGCCGGCATGAAGTTCGATCCCGACCTGCTGATCGACGAAGAGCTGAACGCGCTCTCCTTCTACTGACCCACGCCGTCCCGAACCCCGGATCCGGCGGCGATGCCGCACGTCCGGGTGAGTAGTCGTCAAATTTCTGAATCATGTCAAGTTCTTGCATGTTGTCTCCTCGTTGTTGCATGCTCTGGAGGCTCGCGCTCCCTCCCCTGCCGCTCTCGACGAAGAGATGACGCCATGACACGCATGCGCTTGCCCCGGCTCCTGGCCGGATTCCTCGCCGTGGGGCTGTCCGTCACCGGGCTCTCCCTCGCCTCCGCCGCCGACAGCCCGCCACCGAGCGCCACAGCCGCGGCGGCCGTCGCCGACGTGCCGCTGACCCGCACGATCTCGGCGAGCAGCGCGCTGCCCGGCTACCCGGTCGGCAACGTCGTCGACGGGAACCAGGCCAGCTACTGGGAATCCGCCGCCAACGCTTTCCCGCAGTGGCTCCAGGCCGACCTCGGCTCGGCGAAGCCGCTCTCGCGGATCGTGCTGAAACTGCCCGCCGCCTGGGAAGCCCGTACCCAGACACTCGCCGTGCGCGGCAGCACCGACGGCACCGCGTTCACCGACCTCGTCGCCTCGGCCGGGTACTCCTTCGCGCCCGGCACGAACACCGTCACCGTCCCGGTCACCGCGACCACCCGGTACGTGCGCCTGCAGATCACCGCGAACACGCAGTGGCCCGCCGCGCAGCTCTCGGAATTCGAGCTGTACGGCCCGGACTCCGGGGACACGCAGGCGCCCACCACGCCCGCGAACCTCGCCCTGACCGAGCCCGGCGCCGGCCAGATCCGGCTGGCGTGGTCGGCCTCGACCGACGACGTCGGCGTCACCGGCTACACCGTCTACCGCGACGGCACGCCGGTCACCACCGTCACCGGCACCACGTTCACCGAGACGCGGCCCGCGGGCACGCGCGTCGAATACTTCGTGCGGGCCAAGGACGCCGCGGGCCACGAGTCCGCCGACAGCGACCACGTCGTGCGCCAGGGCACCCAGGCCGGGCAGAACCTCGCCGCGGGCAAGCCGATCGAGGCGTCTTCGAGCACCTTCTCGTTCGTCGCGGCCAACGCGAACGACAACGACACCGCCACGTACTGGGAATCCGCGGCGGGCTACCCGGACTCGCTGACCGTGAAGCTCGGCGCGGACGCCGACCTCGACGCCGTCGTCGTGAAGCTCAACCCGGACGCGGTCTGGGGCGCGCGGACGCAGAACTTCGAGGTCCTCGGCCGCGGCCAGGGCGCCACGGCGTTCACCTCGCTCAAGCCCCGCGCCGACTACCGCTTCGACCCGGCCGCCGGCCAGAACACGGTGACCGTCCCGATCACCGGACGGGTCGCGGACGTGCGGCTGCAGTTCTTCGCCAACTCCGGCGCCCCGGGCGCGCAGGTCGCGGAGTTGCAGGTGCTCGGCACGCCGGCGCCGAACCCCGACCTGGTCGTCACCGGCACGACCTGGACCCCGGCGAACCCGGACGAGACCAGTCAGGTCGCGGTCTCGGCAACGGTCAAGAACGCGGGTACCGCGGCCGCGCCGGCCACGACCGTCAACGTCGCTCTCGGCGGCACGGTCGTGGGCAACGCCGCGGTCGGCGCGCTCGCCGCGGGGGCGTCGGCCACGGTGACCGTGAACGCGGGCACCCGGCCGCAGGGCAGCTACCGCGTGACCGCGACCGCCGACCCGGCGAACACGGTGGTGGAGCAGAACGACACCAACAACACGTTCACCGCGGCGGCGCCGCTCGTCGTCGCCCAGGCGCCGGGGCCGGACCTCGAGGTCACCGGCATCACGTCGAACCCGGCCAACCCGTCGGCCGGCGCGGCGGTGTCGTTCACCGTGGCCGTGCACAACCGCGGCACCAGCACCGCCGGCGCGTCCGTGACCCGCCTGACCGCGGGGGCGACCACGCTGACCGGCAGCACGCCCGCCGTCGCGGCGGGGTCCACAGTGGACGTCGCCATCGCGGGCACCTGGACCGCGGTCAGCGGCGGCGCGACCCTCACCGCGACCGCCGACGCGACGAACACGGTCGCGGAGACCAACGAGTCCGACAACGCCCTCTCGCGCACGATCGTCGTCGGCCGTGGCGCGGCGCTGCCGTACGCCGAATACGAGGCGGAAGCCGCGCAGTACCAGGGGCAGCTGCTCGAGACCGATCCGCTGCGGACGTTCGGGCACACGAACTTCGCGACCGAGTCCTCGGGCCGTCAGTCGGTGCGGCTGGCCGCTCAGGGCCAGTACGTCGAGGTCACGTCGGTGAACCAGGCGAACTCGATCGTCGTCCGCAACTCCGTGCCCGACGCCCCCGGCGGCGGGGGCCAGGACTTCACGCTCAGCCTGTACGTCAACGGCACCTTCGCGCAGAAGCTGACGCTGTCGTCCACGCACAGCTGGCTCTACGGCACCACCGACGACCCCGAAGGCCTGACGAACACGCCGCAGGCCAACGCGCGGCGGCTGTTCGACGAGTCGCACGCGCTGCTGGCCCAGTCCTACCCGGCGGGCACGAAGTTCAAGCTGCAGCGCGACAACGGCGACAGCGCGCCCTACTACGTCATCGACCTGGTCGACCTCGAGCAGGTCGCGCCTGCGCTGCCGAAGCCCGCCGAATGCACGTCCATCACCGACTACGGCGCCGTGCCGAACGACGGGGTCGACGACGCCCCGGCGATCCAGCGCGCGGTGACCGACGACCAGAACGGCGTCATCGCCTGCGTCTGGATCCCGGAAGGCCAGTGGCGGCAGGAGGCGAAGATCCTGACCGACGACCCGACCGTGCCCAACGGCGGCGGGCAGTACAACCAGGTCGGCATCTCCAACGTGACCGTCCGCGGCGCCGGCATGTGGCGTTCGCAGCTGTACTCGCTGATCCAGCCGCAGGACGCGGGCACCATCAACCACCCGCACGAAGGCAACTTCGGGTTCGACATCGACAAGAACACGCAGATCTCCGACATCGCGATCTTCGGTTCCGGCCGGATCCGCGGCGGTGACGGCAACGCCGAGGGCGGGGTCGGGCTCAACGGCCGCTTCGGCACCGGCACGAAGATCAGAGACGTCTGGATCGAGCACGCGAACGTCGGCGTGTGGGTCGGCCGCGACTACAGCAACAAACCGGAGCTGTGGGGGCCGGCCGACGGGCTCCAGTTCAGCGGCATGCGGATCCGCGACACCTACGCCGACGGCATCAACTTCACCAACGGCACGCGGAACTCGCGGGTGTTCGACTCGTCGTTCCGCACCACCGGCGACGACTCGCTCGCCGTGTGGGCCAACCAGTACGTGAAGGACCCGTCGGTGGACATCGCGCACGACAACGCCTTCACCAACAACACCATCCAGCTCCCGTGGCGCGCCAACGGCATCGCGATCTACGGCGGCTACGGCAACAAGATCGAGAACAACCTGGTGTCCGACACGATGAACTACCCGGGGATCATGCTGGCGACCGACCACGACCCGCTGCCGTTCTCCGGGCAGACGCTGATCGCGAACAACGCCCTGTACCGCTGCGGCGGCGTGTTCTGGGGCGAGCAGCAGAAGTTCGGCGCGATCACGTTCTTCGCGCAGGGCAAGGACATCACCGGGGTGACGCTGCGGGACACGGAGATCCACGACTCCACCTACGACGGCATCCAGTTCAAGACCGGCGGCGGCACGATGAACGTGGCGGTCACGAACGTCAAGATCGACAAGTCGGACAACGGCGCGGGCATCCTGGCGATGAGCGGCGCCCGCGGCAGCGCGACGTTGTCGAACGTGACGATCACGAACTCGTCGGCGGGCAACGTCGTGGTCGAGCCGGGTTCGCAGTTCGTCATCACCGGCGCCCCGTGATCCTGGGCGGCGGCGCCGAGCAGCTCTTCGAGGTCGGCGGCGATCCCGACGGCCTGGCGGGAGGACAGGCCGTAGTCGCCGAGCG
>NZ_JBEZDL010000049.1:0-23280 GCF_040648295.1 Amycolatopsis sp. NPDC049159 | reverse complement strand
GCGATGCCGATGCCGCCGGCCCAGCCGTAGTCGCCGTTGCCGGCGGTGAACGCGCCGGGGCCGTCCGGGTCCTGCTTCGACTCCGCGACCAGCGGGTTGCCCTCCGGCATCAGGCGCCGTCCGTGGACTTGTTCAGGTCGTCGGCGACGCCGGATTCGTACTTGTGGTACGCCGCCGCGGCTTCGCGGACCTTGCCGGACACCGCCGTCATCGCGGCCACGGCGTCCTTGAGCGCGTCGATCCCGTACTGCTCCACCGGGTCGAGCAGCATCCGGAACGGCTGGCAGAGGATGCCGTACGCGTCCGTCGGCATGCTGACCTGGTTCGCCGCGTCGACGGCCTGCTGCAACCCGTCACCGATGGCGTCGAGCTGGTGGGCGTGCGCCGTCAGGTCGGTGCTGAGTTCCACATCCGTCATCGGTTCCCCCTCAGGAAAGGATCGGTCCGCCGAAGTCGTCGTCATCGTCGTTGTCCACCGGACGCCGTCGCCGCGGCGGCTGCGGCGGAGCAGGTGGCGCGGCCGGCGGCGGGGTCCGCGGCGGCTGCTGCTCCTCGTTGTCCTCCGGCAGGAACCGGCGGACGCGGTCGGGCTCCGGGAACGCGGGTTCGGGCTCCGGCGGCGGCTGCGGGAAGGTGCTCTGCGCCTCGCGGACGATCTCCGCCGCGGCCAGGTCGCCGGTGCCCGTGGTCTCCGTCATCGCCTGCTGCAGCAGCTCCGGGATCCGCGCCTGCGCGCGCTGCACCAGCTGCATCACCTGTGCCGACACCTCGGCCATCCGCTTGCCCGACGCGGTTTCGGCGATGACGAGGTTCTTCAGCAGCCCGCGCGAATCGACGGTCACCTGCACGGTGCCGTCCTTCGAGCGCTCGGTGACCGACTGGCCCTGCACCCGATCGGCCAGCGCCTGGTACCGCGCGGCGTTCTCCTCGAGCCGCTTGGTCCAGTTGTCGATCATCGCGTCGCTGGCGTCGATGCTGTCCGGCATCCCGGCCCCTTCTCTCTGCTCCACCACACTGACGGATCCGGGCCGCCCGCGGTTCCCCGACTGTGTCCCTCAAACGCCAAAGGCCACCATAGGGGACCCGGAGGTCTCCCACGGTGGCCTTGGCAGCGTTACATGTCAGAGATTGCCGCGACTGTGTCTGATGGCGCCTCGGCGTTAAAGATTGCCTCGGCGCTCCTGCTCGCGCTCGATCGCCTCGAACAGGGCCTTGAAGTTGCCCTTGCCGAAGCCCAGCGAACCGTGCCGCTCGATCAGCTCGTAGAAGACGGTCGGGCGGTCGCCGATCGGCTTCGTGAAGATCTGCAGCAGGTAGCCGTCCTCGTCGCGGTCGACCAGGATGCTGTGCTCCTTGAGCGTCTCGATCGAAACGCGGACCTCGCCGATCCGGGCGCGCAGTTCCGGGTCCTCGTAGTACGAGTTCGGGGTGTCGAGGAACTCGACGCCGGCGGCGCGCATCGCGGTGACCGTCGCGATGATGTCGTTGGTGGCCAGCGCGATGTGCTGGCAGCCGGCGCCGCCGTAGAACTCGAGGTACTCGTCGATCTGCGACTTCTTCTTCGCCACGGCGGGCTCGTTCAGCGGGAACTTCACCCGGTGGTTGCCGTTCGAGACGACCTTGCTCATCAGCGCCGAGTACTCGGTCGCGATGTCGTCGCCGACGAACTCCGCCATGTTCACGAAGCCCATGACGCGGTGGTACCAGTCGACCCAGTAGTCCATCTTGCCGAGCTCGACGTTGCCGACGCAGTGGTCGACGGCCTGGAACAGCCGCTTCGGCGCGCCCTCGGGCCGCTTGACCGTGCTCTCGCGCGGCTCGTAGCCGGGCAGGTAGATGCCGGTGTAGCGCGACCGGTCGACCAGCGAGTGGCGGGTTTCGCCGTAGGTCGCGATCGCGGCGACGCGCACGGTGCCGTGCTCGTCGGAGACGTCGTGCGGCTCTTCGAGGATGGTCGCGCCCTGCGCGCGGGCGTGCTCGACGCACTTGTCGACGTCGGTGGTCTCCAGCGCCAGGTCGATGACGCCGTCGCCGTGCTTGCGGTGGTGGTCGAGCAGCGGGGAGTCCGGCTTCACGCCACCGGTGATGACGAACCGGGCCGAGCCGGACTTCAAGACGTAGGACTTGCGCTCGAAGTCACCGGTCTCGGGGCCCGAGTACGCGATGAGCTGCATCCCGAACGCGATCTGGTAGTACCAGGCCGTCTGGGTGGCGTTGCCCGCGATGAACACCACCGCGTCCATGGCCTTGACCGGGAACGGGTCGGTCGAGGCGTCGTGGTCCACGAGCCCGACGAGCTGACGCAGCTGGTCGTAGCTGACGTCGTCGAGGCCGCTCTGGGGGTCGGCAGTCTGGGTCATACCTCGAAGGATCACGCTTGCGAGGCAAGATGTGCAATGGTCCGAATTTTCACTGGGCAATCTGCCGAGTACTCGCCGGACATCGGCTGTCATGGTGGACAATCTGTGCATGCCCGAGAACCTCGATGCGCTGGATGCGCGACTGCTGCTCCTGCTCACCGATTCGCCGCGGCTCGGCGTGCTGGAGTGCGCGCGCCGGCTGGGGGTCGCGCGCGGGACGGTCCAGGCGCGCCTCGACCGCCTGACCGAGCGCGCCATCCTGGGCGGCTTCCCGCCGGAACTGGACCTGGCGGCGATGGGCTACGGCCTGACGGCGTTCGCGTGGCTGGAGATCGCCCAGGGCCGCCGCGCGGAGGTGACGGAGGCGCTGTCGGCGATCGACGAGGTCTGCGAAGTCCACGCGACGACCGGGCAGGGCGACCTGTTCGTGCGGATGGTGGCGCGGGGGAACGACGACCTGCAGCGGGTGATCGACGAGGTGGTGGGGGTGCCGGACGTGATCCGGACGTCGACGTCGATCGCGTTGTCGACCCCGGTACCCCCGCGGGTCCGCCCCCTCCTGGAGCGGACCGCGCGGGGCTGACCCGGACGCACTTTCCCTATGAAAGCTCCGCCGGCGGAGCTTTCATAGGGAAAGTGGCGTTTCGGACTGGTCGGTCACGTGGGCCAGGTAGCGGCGGGCCGAGCGCTGGACCACCTCGGAGCCGTCGGTGCGGACGATCGCGTCCCACCAGGCCCCGTAGATCGCCTCGAACCGGTACCCCGCCAGCAGTTCCGCCGCGCGGCGCACGACGTGCGGGCGCTCCGGGATCAGGTTCGGGTAGCTGTACATGAACCCGACGTGCGTCCGGTCCGGGATCACCTGCACGATGTCGCCGGACAGCAGCGCGCCCTGCCCGTCCTCGCCGTCCGGCCAGTGCAGCACCGTGCCGCCGGTGAAGTGCACGCCGAGGTTGATCAGGCGCAGGTCGTCGGCGACGTCGAGGGTCGTGCCGGACCACAGCTTCACCGCCGGGTCGGGCCTGCCGATCCACTCCTGGTCGCCTTCGTGGAGGTAGATCGGGACGTCGAACGCGTGCGCCCACTCCACCATCGTCGTGTAGTAGTGCGGGTGGCTGATCGCGATGCCGGTGATCCCGCCCAGGTCGCGGACCTGCGCCACCAGCGCGTCGTCGAGGTACGCCGCGCAGTCCCAGAGGAAGTTGCCCGAGCGCGCCTGCACCAGCAGCGCGCGTTCGCCGATCGCGAAGCCGGGGTTCGAGCCGACGCCGATGATGCCGCGGCCCTGCTCTTCGATCCGCGGCGTGTACGTGCCGCTCGAACGCAGGGCGGCGAGGTTCGTCCACTGCTGCCCGGACTGCGGGACGTACTGGCGTTCGTCCTCGCAGACCGGGCAGTCGTCACGGGCGGCGGCGTACTGCATGCCGCACGCCAGGCAGATCGGTTCGGTGCTCACAGCGAAGTCCTCCCAGAATGTGAATCCTGGGAGGACACGCTAGCCGCGCCTACTTGGTGTCGGTGTAGGGAACCGCCTTGACGAGGGTGACCTTCTGCAGCTTGCCGTTGGGCAGCTCGTACTCGCGGGACTCGCCCTCCTTGGCGCCGAGCAGGGCCTTGCCCAGCGGCGACTCCGGGGAGTAGACGTCGAGTTCGCCCTCGGCGCCTTCTTCGCGGGTGGCGAGGAGGAACTTCTCGTCCTCGTCGTCACCCTCGTAGCGGACGGTGAGGACCTTGCCCGGGCCGGCGGTGCCGTCGTTCGCGGGCGCTTCGCCGACCTTGGCCGAGCGCAGCAGCTCCTGAAGGTGCCGGATGCGCGCCTCGGCCTGGCCCTGTTCTTCACGGGCGGCGTGGTAGCCGCCGTTCTCCTTGAGGTCGCCTTCTTCGCGGCTGTCGTTGATGCGCGCGGCGATGACCGGACGATTCTCGATCATTTCGTCGAGCTCGTGCTTGAGCCGGTCGTAGGCATCCTGGGTGAGCCAGGTCACCTTGGTGTCGCTCACGGTCACCATCTCCTCGTCGGGCCTGCCAGGCTTGCGTGTTCAAGCCGGCCCACACGGGCGTAGTTGCCCACGTGGCTGAGATAAAGGAAAAACACGGCCCGTCGTGGGCCGTGCTGAAGGGTCAGACTATCACGGCGCGACAGGTCGACGCCCGTTAATTCCGCTGGCCCTGGGCGTTGAGCGCGCGGTTCACCCCGTTGGCCGCTATGGGGTTGACAGATACCGTGGTATGTCGTACGAGCAGCCGAAGACGTCCGCGGTCACCGGTTCCCCGATGCTCTTGATCGTCGTGGTCATCCTGCTGTACTTCGCGCCGGCGGGGATCAGGAGCTCCTTGCGGCCGCTCTCGGCGCCGGTCTTGTCGCGGGCGCGCACGATGCAGACGCCCGGCTTGCCGTTGTCGTCCCGCGTCACGTTGATGGTGATTTCCATCGCGTTGCCCGGTTTCTCACTGAACGCGACGCGCTCGGCGTCGATCGGCGCGGCACCGAGGTTGACGTAGGCCACCCACGTGATCACGCCGCTGACCAGCAGGGCGATGCCCAGGAAGAGCCAGCGGCGCCAGCGTCGCGACGGCGTGGCCCGGCGTGCGCCGTACCGGCCTTCGGGCAGCGCGGGGGCTGCCGTTTTCGCCGGTCCGCTCGCCAACGCGGGGCCTCCTGCTCGTTCTTGTCGGACCCGCGGGGACAATGGAGGGGCGGGTACGGCTTCGAGTATCCGCCCGCTGGGTGGGCGGCCCGCAGGTGGGTCGCGGAATACAGGTAGAGAAGGAGTCGTTCGCAGCATGGTGGACCAGCTGACGAAGACCGCCAAGCCGCGTTTGCGCCTGATGGCCGTGCACGCGCACCCCGACGACGAGTCGAGCAAGGGCGCCGCCACGATGGCGCGCTACGCCGCCGAGGGCCACGAGGTGCTGGTCGTCACCTGCACCGGTGGCGAGGCAGGCAGCATCCTCAACCCCGCCATGGACCGCCCCGAGGTGCTGGCGAACATGTCCGAGATCCGCCGCGAGGAGATGGCCCGCGCGGCCAAGATCCTCGGGGTGAGCCAGCGCTGGCTCGGCTTCGTCGACTCGGGCCTGCCCGAGGGCGACCCGCTGCCGCCGGTGCCGGAGGGCTCGTTCGCGGTCGTGCCGCTGGAGGAGTCCACCGAGGCGCTGGTGCGCGTGATCCGGGAGTTCCGCCCGCACGTCATCACGACGTACGACGAGAACGGCGGCTACCCGCACCCCGACCACATCCGCACCCACGAGGTGTCGATGGCGGCGTGGGACGCGGCGCCGGACCCGGACCGGTTCCCCGAGGCCGGCGAGCCGTGGCAGCCGCTGAAGCTGTACTACGGGCACGGCTTCTCGCGCGCCCGGATGACGCTGTTCGACGAGGCGCTCAAGGCGGCCGGGCTCGAGTCGCCGTACACCGAGTGGCTGGCGAAGTGGGACCCGAACCGGGCCGATGTCATGGAGCGGGTGACGACCCGCGTCGAGTGCGGTGAATACTTCGAGGTGCGGGACGAGGCGCTCAAGGCGCACGCCACGCAGATCGACCCCACCAGCCGCTGGTTCGCGGTACCGCTGGAGATGCAGCGTGAGGTCTGGCCGACCGAGGAGTACGAGCTGGTCAAGTCGCTGGTGGACAGCACGTTGCCGGAGGACGACCTGTTCGCCGGCATCAAGGAGAAGGTGAGTACATGAGTCTGACGCTGCCGGCCGGCGTGGCGCTTCCGGTGACCGCGTCGGCCCTGGTGTTGGCGCAGCAACCGGGCAACGGCGACAACGGCGGGCAGGGGGAGGACTTCGGCAAGTCCTCCCCGGTCGGCTTCCTGGTGCTGATCCTGTTCCTCGTGGCGGTGGCCTTCCTGGTCCGCTCGATGACGAAGCACCTGAAGCGCGTCCCGGCGAGCTTCGACGACCCGCCCGCCGCGGCCGCGCCGGAGCAGCCCGAGGTCAAGCCGGAGCAGCCGGAAGCGGCCGAGAAGCCCGTGAAGGACTCCTCGGCCACCAAGGCCGACTAGCTCAGAGCCGCGGGTCCACCGGGTCCGACTCCAAGGCGAGCACCGCGAACACGCATTCGTGGACTCGCCAGAGCGGCTCGCCCCGGGCGACGCGCTCCAGCGCCTCCAGGCCGAGCGCGTACTCGCGCAGCGCCAGCGTCCGCTTCCGGCTGAGCCCGCGCTTGCGCAGCCGGTCCAGGTTCGCCGGCAGCGTGTAGTCCGGCCCGTAGACGATCCGCAGGTACTCCCGCCCGCGCACCTTGACGCCGGGCTGGGCCAGCCCGCGCGAGCCCCGCGTGAGGTTCGCCGCGGGCTTCACGACCATCCCCTCGCCGCCGTCGGCGGTCAGCTCCGCCCACCACGAGACGCCCCGGGCCACCGACGTTTCGTCCAGCAGGTCGACCTCGAGCGTCCGGGTCGGCTGGAACCGCGGCCCGGCCAGCTTCGCCAGCGTGGACAGGTGCCAGGCGTGCGGCCGGTCGTGGTAGGCCGCCCCTTCGGACGCCAGCAGCTGGAACGGCGCCAGCCGGACGCCGTCGAGCCCCGACGTCGGCCAGCAGTAGCGCCGGTACGCCGTCCGGTAGGCGTCCACTGTGGACGACCGCGAAGCCGTCCGCGCCAGCAGCTCCGAGACGTCGATGCCGCGCGCGGCCGCCGTCGTCAAAGCGGACACCGCCGCCGGCAGCACCGCCTGGGCGGCCGCGCCGACCGACGCGTACTGGTCCGTGATCAGCGAACCCGCCTTTGCGCTCCACGGCAGCAGTTCGGCGTCGAGCAGCAGCCAGTCCGACTCCAGCTCGTCGAACAGCCCGGCCGCCGCCGAACGCACGTCGTCCAGCAGCGAAGCGTTCTGTCCGGCCGAGAAGAACGGCCGCCCGGTCCGCGTGTACACCGCGCCGCCGCCCTCGATGCCGAACCGCCGGGCCCCGGCGTCCTCCCGGCAGACGAGCACGACGGCCCGCGAACCCATGTGCTTCTCCTGGCACAGCACGGTTTGGACCCCGGCCCCGCGGTACTCGGCGAAAGCCTCCTCGGGGTGCTCCAGGTAGTCCTCCCGTGACGACGTCGAGCAGGGCGCCATCGTCGGCGGCAGGTACGCGAGCCACCGCGGGTCGACCGCGAACCGGCTCATCACCTCCAGCGCCGCCGCCGACTGCTCCGCCGAGACGCCGACCCGGCCGTGGTGCGCGGTCTGCACGATCCGCTTCCCGGTGACGTCGGTCAGCTCCAGCACCGCCGGCTCGCGCCCGCCCACCGGCCGCGAAGCGTCGAGCGGACGCGCGGGTTCGTACCAGACCCGGTGCGCCTTCACCGAGACGACCTGCCGCTCCGGGTAGCGCAGCGCGGTCAGCTTCCCGCCGAAGACGCACCCGGTGTCGAGGCACATCGTGTTGTTGACCCACTCCGGCTCGAGCGTCGGCGTGTGCCCGTAGAGCACCATCGCGGACCCGCGGTAGTCGCGTGCCCACGGCAGCCGCACCGGCAGGCCGTACTCGTCGGTCTCGCCGGTCGTGTCGCCGTAGAGCGCCATGCTGCGCACCCGGCCGGACGCGCGTCCGTGGTAGCGCTCGGGCAGCCCGGCGTGCGCGACGACCAGGTCGCCGCCGTCGAGGACGTAGTGCGCGATCAGGCCGTCGCAGAACTCGTGCGCCTGCCGCCGGAACTCCTCGCTCTGCGCGCCGAGCTGCTCGAGCGACTCCGCGAGCCCGTGCGCGGCGTTGACCTTCCGCCCGTGCAGCGCGCGCACCAGCTTCTGCTCGTGGTTCCCGCAGACGACCAGCGCGGTCCCGGCCGCGGCCATCCCCATCACGCGCCGCAGCACGCCCGGGGTGTCCGGGCCGCGGTCGACGAGGTCGCCGACGAACACCGCGGTCCGCCCGTCCGGGTGCGCGCCGTCGACGTACCCCAGCTCGGCCAGCAGCTCCTCGAGCTCGGCCGCGCAGCCGTGGACGTCGCCGATCACGTCGAACGGCCCGGCCAGCTCGCGCTTGTCGTTGCGCAGCGGCTCGACGGCGAGCTCCGCCCCGGCCACTTCGGCTTCGGACCGCAGCACGTGCACGCGGCGGAACCCCTCGCGCTCCAGCGACTTCAGCGACCGCTGCAGCTCGCCGCGCTGCCGCCGGATCACGTGGTCGCCGAATTCGCGGTCGGGCCGCGACGCGTTGCGCGCGACGCAGACGCCGAGCGGCAGGTCGAGCACGATCGCCACGGGCAGCACGTCGTGCTCCTTCGCGAGCTTCACCAGGCTCGCCCGCGAAGCGCGCTGGACGTTCGTCGCGTCGATGACGGTCGTGCGCCCGGCCGCGAGCCGCTTGCCCGCGACGTAGTGCAGCGCGTCGAAGGCGTCGGGGGACGCGGCCTGGTCGTTCTCGTCGTCGGCGACGAGCCCGCGGAAGAAGTCGCTGGAGAGCACCTGCGTCGGCGCGAAGTGCGTGCGCGCGAACGTCGACTTGCCGGAACCGGAAGCGCCGACGAGCACGACGAGCGCCATGTCGGGGACGGTCAGCTTCACGCGGCCACCTCCTCACTGGTCGTGAAGACCGCCAGCTGGGTCGGCGGTCCCGATTCCTGGTCCACCGGTCCGATCGGCAGGTACCGGACGTCGTAGCCGCGCCGGGTCGCGACGCCGTCCGCCCAGGCGCGGAACTCGGCTCGCGTCCATTCGAACCGGTGGTCGGCGTGCCGGAAATGCCCCATCGGCAGGAAATCGAACAGCCGGTTGTACTCCGCGTTGGGCGTCGTGACGACGACCGTGCGCGGCGCCGCGACACCGAACACCGCGTGTTCCAGCGCCGGCAGCCGTTCCTCGTCGACGTGTTCGACGACCTCCATCAGCACGGCGGCGTCGTACCCGGCGAGCGCCGGGTCGGCGTAGGTCAGCGCGGACTGCCGCAGCGTGACGCGGGTGTAGCCGCCCAGCCGCTTCTCGGCGATGCCGAGCGCGCCCGCCGAGACGTCGACGCCGACGATCTCGGTGAAGGACCGCTCCTTTTCGAGCACGCGCAGCAGCGCGCCGGAGCCGCAGCCGAGGTCCAGCACGCGCCGGGCGCCCGCGGCCCGCAGCACGGCGAGCACGCTGCCGTGGCGCTGCGCGGCCAGCGGCTCGGGCCGGTCCGGCACCTCGGTGACCAGCGCTTCGGCCTCCGCCGGGACGTCGTCGGCCTCGGCCAGCCGCGAAAGCGCGTAGTTCACGACCGGGCGGCGCCGCTCCAGGTAGCGGTGCGCGATGAGCTCCCTCTCGGGGTGGCCGGCGAGCCAGCCGTCGCCGGCGCGCAGCAGCTTGTCGGCCTCGTCCTGGCCGACCCAGTAGTGCTTGTCGCCGTCGAGCGCGGGCAGCAGGACGTAGAGGTGCCGCAGCGCGTCGGCGACGCGCTGGGTGCCGGTCAGCGCCAGGTCGACATAGCGGCTTTCGCCCCACTGCGGGAACTCCGGATCGAGCGGGATCGGCGTGGCCGAAACGCGCCAGCCGAGCGGCTCGAACAGCTTGTGCACGACCTCGGCCCCACCGCGCGCGGACAGCGACGGCACGCGGACCTCGAGGTCGAAGAGCTCGTCGACCAGCTCGGGCCGCGCGGCGCAGCGGCCCGCGAGCGCCGTGGTGAACGCCGCCCGCAGCGCGACCGCGAGGTGCGAGCCGCCGGCGTAGGGCCGGTCGTTGACGTACTGGGTCAGCGACGTCCCGCCACCGCGGACGAGCCCGATCGGGTCGATCTCCGCGAACAACGCGGCGGTGCACCGCTCCGGCCCGGCCTCGGGGTAGAAGACGTGCGCGGTACCGGCCGACAGCGCGACCGTCTGCGCCTTCTCGGGGTGCTTGTGGAGCACGTACCCCAAGTCGGTGGCGGGGTTCCGGGTCGTCGTGATGGTCAGCAGCACCCGCCCAGTGTGGCCGAGCCGCCGGTGCGTGCGCGCCCGCTTTTCCGGGGTGCGACCCTGAAGGCATGAACCGCCTCGCCAGCGCGACCAGCCCGTACCTGCTCCAGCACGCGGACAACCCGGTCGAGTGGTGGCAGTGGGGGCCGGACGCGCTGGCCGAGGCGCGGCGGCGGAACGTGCCGATCCTGCTTTCCGTCGGGTACGCCGCCTGCCACTGGTGCCACGTCATGGCGCACGAGTCGTTCGAAGACGCCGAGACGGCCGCGGTGATGAACGCGGGCTTCGTCAACATCAAGGTCGACCGCGAGGAGCGGCCGGACATCGACGCGGTGTACATGGCCGCGACGCAGGCGATGACCGGGCAGGGCGGCTGGCCGATGACCTGCTTCCTGACCCCGGACGGCGAGCCGTTCCACTGCGGCACCTACTACCCGCCGTCGCCGCGGCCGGGCATGCCGTCGTTCCGGCAGCTGCTGGCCGCCGTCGCCGAAGCGTGGGGCGAGCGGCCGGACGAACTGCTGGAAGGCGCGAAGCAGATCGTCGCGCACCTCGCGGAGCAGACCGGCCCGCTCCAGGAGTCCGTTGTGGACGAAGCGGTGCTCGCCGGCGCGGTCGCGAAGCTGGCGCAGGAGGCGGACCCGGTCAACGGCGGGTTCGGCCGCGCGCCGAAGTTCCCGCCGTCGATGGTGCTCGAGTTCCTGCTGCGCCACCACGAACGGACGGGCTCGCCGGTCGCGCTGTCCCTGGCGGACAAGACGGCCGAGGCGATGGCCCGCGGCGGCCTGTACGACCAGCTCGCCGGCGGGTTCGCGCGCTACTCCGTGGACGCGGAGTGGCTCGTGCCGCACTTCGAGAAGATGTTGTACGACAACGCTTTGCTGCTCGGTTTCTACGCGCACCTCGCACGCCGGACCGGCTCGGCCACGGCGTCGCGCGTGGCCACCGGGACCGCGGAGTTCCTCTTCGAGAGCCTGCGGACGCCGGAAGGCGGCTTCGCGTCTTCGCTGGACGCGGACACCGAAGGCGTCGAAGGTCTCACGTACGTCTGGACGCCGGCGCAGCTGCGCGAGGTGCTCGGCGACGACGCAGTGGCCGCGGCCGAGCTGTTCGGCGTCACCGAGGAAGGGACCTTCGAGCACGGCTCGTCGACGCTGCGCCTGTTCGGCGACCTGCCGGAGTCGATCCGGGTTCCCCTGCTGGCGGTGCGGAACCTGCGGCCGCAGCCGGGTCGCGACGACAAGGTGATCGCGTCCTGGAACGGCCTGGCGATCAAGGCGCTGGCCGAAGCGGGCGTGGCGCTGGATCGTCCACAGTGGATCGACGGCGCGGTCGAGGCGGCCGGACTCCTGCTGCGCGTGCACGTCGTCGACGGGCGCCTTCGCCGCAGTTCGCGCGACGGCGTCGTCGGCGAATCCGCCGGGGTGCTCGAGGATTACGCCTGCGTCGCCGACGGGTTCCTGGCCCTGCACCAGGCGACCGGCGCGGCGAAGTGGCTCACCGAGGCGACGCGGCTGCTCGACCTCGCGCTGGCGCACTTCGCGTCCCCGGACGTCCCCGGCGCGTACTTCGACACCGCCGACGACGCCGAGACGCTGGTCCAGCGCCCGGCCGACCCGGGCGACAACGCCAGCCCGGCGGGGGCGTCCGCGCTGGCGGGCGCGTTGCTGACGGCGTCCGCGCTCGCGGGGCACGCCGACGCGGGCCGGTACCGCGAAGCCGCCGAGCAGGCGCTTCGCCGCGTCGGCGTGCTGGCCACGCGGGTGCCGCGGTTCGCCGGGCACTGGCTGGCGGTCGCCGAAGCCCTGCAGGCCGGCCCGGTGCAGGTCGCGGTGGTCGGCGCGGACCCGGCGCTGCGCCTGGCCGCGGCGCGGGGCGTGCACGGCGGCGGCATCGTGCTGGCGGGCGAGCCGGACGCGCCCGGCGTCCCGCTGCTGGCCGACCGGCCCCTGGTCGACGGCGGTGCGGCGGCCTACGTCTGCCGCGGGTACGTCTGCGACCGGCCGGTCACGTCGGCGGAGGCGTTGACCGCTCAGCTCTGATCGCCCTGGGTGAACGCGTCCCTGTTGGTCTTGTATTCGGCGTAGCGTCAGCAGCGTTGTAATCATGTAATCGCGGAGGTGGCGACCATGGGACGAGGCTGGCGAGGTAGCCGGGGCTGGCAGCAGGGCGAAGTGCCTTCGGCGGAGGACGCGGCGGCCTGGTTCGGCGGGCGCCTGCCCGACGGCTGGTTCACCGGAGCCCCGGAGGTGACGGTCGACCGCGAGGAGATCATCGTGGTCGGCGAGCTGCCGGCGCTGGGCGAAGAGCACGCCGACGACGCGGCCCGCGCGGCGGCCGAGGAGGGCCGGATCAGCCGGTTCCGCGAGGAGACGCGCGACGAGCGCATCGAGATCGCGCGCCAGGCGGAGCACCGCTACCAGCGCAAGGTGGCGTGGGGTGCCCGGCTCGGCGGGACGACGGCGCTGTTCACGACGCATTCGGCGCCGGTGATGACGCGGCTGCGGCAGCCGGAGCGGCTGGTGCTGGACACGCTGGTGGACGCGGGTGTCGCGCGTTCGCGGTCGGACGCGCTGGCGTGGGCGGTCCGGCTGGTCGGCGAGCACGCCGACAGCTGGCTGGGCGAGCTGCGCGAGGCGATGAGCAAGGTCGACGACCTGCGCTCGAAGGGCCCCGACCTGGCGTGAAGAAGTCCACGTTTAGGGGTCTGCCCCCGTTCTGAACCTGCGGGGCCGACGGGGCTGCGGCAGGCTTACTACCAACGAGTAGGAAGCCTGCCGTCAGTCCTTTCCGGAGGTAGCCGTGGACGTCCCCGAAGTGCCGTCGAAAGTGGACCCGGACTCGCTGACCGCCGTTCTCGACGGTCGCTGGGCCGAGCTGCGCCGCGGGGTGCGGGCGCAGATGACCGACACGGAGTTCCGGGACCCGGTCGACCTCGGCACCGAACCGCACCGCGTGCAGGTGCTCGACCAGCTGCGCGCGCTCGCCGCGACGGACCGGCCCGGCCTGGGTTTCGACCCGGCGTACGGCGGCGGTGGCGACGTCGGCGGCTCGGTCACGTCGTTCGAGATGCTGGGCTACGGCGACCTGTCGCTGATGGTCAAGGCCGGTGTCCAATGGGGACTCTTCGGCGGGGCCGTCCAGCTGCTCGGCACCGAGCGCCACCACGAGCGGTACCTGCGCTCGATCATGAACCTCGACCTGCTGGGCTGCTTCGCGATGACCGAACACGGTCACGGCTCCGACGTCCAGCACCTGCGCACGACGGCGACGTACGCCGACGGCGAGTTCGTCGTGCACACGCCGGACCACATGGCGCAGAAGGAATACATCGGCAACGCGGCCCGCGACGGCCGGCTGGCGGTGGTGTTCGCGCAGCTGGTCACCGGCGGCGAATCGCGCGGCGTGCACGCGTTCATGGTGCCGATCCGGGACACCGAGGGGAAACCGCTGCCCGGGGTGTCCATTGAGGACTGCGGCCTGAAGGCGGGCCTGAACGGCGTCGACAACGGGCGGCTCAGCTTCGACAACGTCCGTGTCCCGCGTGAAGCCCTGCTGAACCGCTTCGGCGACGTCGACGAGAACGGGACGTACTCGAGCCCGATCGAAAGCGACAGCCGCCGGTTCTTCACCATGCTGGGCACGCTGATCCGCGGCCGGGTCAGCGTCGGCGGCAGCGCGGGCAGCGCGACCAAACGCGCGCTGGCGCTGGCGATCCGCTACGGCGAGCACCGCCGCCAGTTCCTGACGCCGGACGGCGAGGAGGTCGTCATCCTCGACTACCTCGCCCACCAGCGGAAACTGCTGCCGGCGCTGGCGAAGACGTACGCGCTGCACTTCGCGCAGGAAGAGCTGGTGTCGAAACTGCACGACATCGACTCGTCGGCGCCGGAGGAGGAGCAGCGCGAGCTGGAGTCGCGCGCGGCCGGCATGAAGGCCCTCAACACCTGGCACGCGACGGCGACGATCCAGGCGGCGCGCGAGGCCTGCGGCGGTTCGGGCTACCTGGCGGAGAACCTGCTGCCCGGCATGAAGGCCGACACCGACGTCTTCACGACGTTCGAGGGCGACAACACGGTGCTGCTGCAGCTGGTCGCGAAGGGGCTCCTGACCAGCTACAAGGAGGACTTCCAGGACCTCTCGCCGCTGGCGACCGCGCGGTTCTTCACCGACCAGGTGGTGAGCGCGATCCTGGAACGGACCTCCGTGCGCAAGGCGCTCGAGTCGCTGACCGAGGGGTCCGACGCGGATGTCTTCTTCCGCCGCGAGTGGCAGCTCCGGCTCTTCGAGGACCGCGAGGAACACGTCGTGGAGGGCGTGGCGAAACGCCTGCGCAAGGCGGCTTCGGACCCGTTCGGGGTGTTCAACTCGGCGCAGGACCACGTGCTGCGCGCCGGCCGCGTCCACGTCGAGCGCCTGATCCTCTCGGCGTTCGTGGCGGCGATCGAGCGCTGCGAAGACCCCGACGCCCGCGCGCTGCTGGAGCGGGTCTGCGACCTGTACGCGCTGTCGGCGATCGAAGAGGACCTGGCCTGGTTCCTGGGGCACGGGCGCCTGACGGCGTCGCGCGGGAAGGCCGTCACCGCGGCGGTGAACGGCCTGTGCGCCCAGCTGCGCCCGCACGCTCGGACGCTGGTGGACGCGTTCGCGATCCCGGAGCAGTTCCTGGCGGCGCCGATGCTGAAGTGAGGGCTGGGCGTCGGGCGCACGAAGGTCGGTTTCCCGGCGACGTCCGAACTCCGCATCTCCCGCCTCGAGCACGCGAAGTCGTGACCGCGGAGGTGGCCGGTATCGGGGACCGGCCACCCCCGCGGCGGTCTAGCGGCGGCGCTTGCCGTCGTCGTCGGTGATCTCGAACTGCTCCTTGCGCACCTTGCCGGAGACGGTCTCCTCCTCGGTGACCGACTCGGCCCGCAGCCGCGCCCGCTCGACCGGCACGGTTTCCTTGCGCACCACGGGTTTCTCGGCGTGCAGGACGAGGTCCTGCTCGGCCTCGCCGATTTCCACCTCGCCGCTGCCGGCCTCCGTGATCGGCTCGCGTTCGATGCGGACTTCTTCGTGCCGCACCGGAACGGTGACCTGCTGCTCCTCGGTGACGACGTACTTGCGCAGCCGGACGTGCCCGGTCTCGACCTGCTCGGTCCCGACGTTCAGCCGTTCCTCGGAGCGGGTCATGCTGTCCTTGGCGTCCCTGCCGGCCCGGCCCTTGGCCTGCTGCCGCTCACCCGCGCGGCCGGTCTCGCCCGTGCGGCCGTCGCCGGTGCGGCCCTGGTCCGCGGGCATCCGGCCGTCGGGTGACGTGCGGGGCACGGGCAGCCCGTAGTGGCGGTAGAGCTGGGCGCTCTCCTCGGGGGAGAGGTGCCCGTCGGCGTCGATGCGGGGCGCGTCGGAAACGCTGTCCTTGCCGACCTGGACGTGGACGCCGTCGCGGTCGGTGTGCGCGCCGGAGAGCGGGACGAAGCTTTCCTTGGTGCCGAAGAGCCCGGTCTTGACGGTGATCCACTCCGGCTGGTGCGTCGCGTCGGCGAGGTAGACGTTGCCGACCTTCCCGAGCTTGTTGCCGTCCGGGTCGACCACGGCACTGTCGATGAGCTCCTGGGGTTCCATGGTCTTGGCCATCTCGGTGCGGCTCCTTTCGCGCATTGGGTCTTGGGTGCAACCACCGTCGAACGCGCCGCCGCTCACGGCAACCGTCGTGGTGTCCCCGTGGGTGACCGCCGAAAGTGATCGTTTGAAGGCGCCCCGATTGGCCACGACCGAGGTGTCGCCGCAGGTCGGGGAGGCTGTCGCCGGCGTGATCGAGCGGGTCCGGGATGGCGCGAAGGTGTGGATGTGACCGGCGCCACTTCCTCCGCTGTCACAACCTCGCGGCCGTGGTCGTCATGGCTGTGAAACCGGAACACGGAAGGGAAGAACGATGGAAGCGCGCCTCAACATGTTCGAGAACGAGATCACGGCCAAGTTCGTCAAGCGCCTGATCGCGGCGTCCCGCCCGGTCGAGGAGTCCTCCCTGCCGAAGGCGACGCAGGAGCTGGTGAAGATCCGGGCGAGCCAGATCAACGGCTGCGGGATGTGCCTCGACATGCACACGAAGGACGCGGCGGCGAACGGCGAGACAGCGGTCCGGCTGGCGATGGTGGCGGCCTGGCGCGAAGCGGTGGTGTTCACGGAGCCGGAGCGAGCGGCCCTGGCCCTGACGGAGGAGGCCACCCGCTTGGCGGACGCCCACCAGGGCGTCAGCGACGCGACGTGGCAGGAGGTCCGCAAGCACTTCGACGACGAGCAGATCGGCGCGCTGATCTCACTGGTGGCGATGATCAACGCGTGGAACCGCTTGAACGTGATCGTCCAGAACCCCGCGGGCGAGTACCAGCCGGGCATGTTCGGCTGAACCGAGTTGCCGGAAAGGGGCTTCGTTCGCGGGGAGCGAGCGAGGCCCCTTTGTCGTGGGCGCACAATGGAGTCCGGACAAAGACGAGCCACGGGGAGCTTCGTGCCGCGACGAGAACGACCGCTGGAGCCGACCGAAGACGGCTTGGCCCGGTTCGCGGCCGAGCTGCGGGCCTTGCGAGTCCAGGCGGGCACCCCGACCTACCGGGAGCTGGCGCGGCGCGCGCACTACTCGTCCACGACGCTGTCCGACGCCGCGGGCGGGCGGCGGCTCCCGACGCTGCCGGTGACCGTCGGCTACGTCCGGGCGTGCGGCGGGGACGTCGAGGCTTGGGAACGGCGGTGGCACGAGACCGCCGCGGAGCTGGCGCCCGAAGACCCGGAGACCGCTCCCGGGGAGCAGTCCCCCTACGTGGGCTTGGCGGCGTTCCAGACCGGGGACGCCGACCGCTTCTTCGGTCGTGACCGGCTGGTCGACGACCTGCTCGACCGGTTGTCGCGCCGCCCTCTGGTGGCGGTGTTCGGCTCCTCGGGCGCCGGCAAGTCCTCGCTCCTGCGGGCCGGCCTGATCCCGCGGCTGACCGGCGAGCACGTCTTGTTCACGCCGGGAGCGCACCCCCTGCGCGAGTACACCGCCCAGCCGGCGGGACGCGACCGCGTGGTCGTGGTCGACCAGTTCGAAGAGTGCTTCACGCTGTGCACCGATCCCGCCGAGCGAGCGGAATTCCTCTCGGAGCTGGTCGGCTCGGCCGTGGACGGCACCCGGGTGGTCCTCGGGATCCGGGCGGACTTCTACGAGCACTGCGCCTTCCACGAGGGTTTGGCCGACGCGCTGACCGACGCCCAGATCCTGATCGGCCCGATGCGCCCGGACGAGCTGCGGGAAGCGATCGTCCGCCCGGCCGCGGCGGCCGGCTGCACGGTCGACACGGCACTCGTCACGAGGCTGGTCGCCGAGGCGACCAGCCAGCCCGCGGTGCTGCCGTTGCTGTCGCACGCGCTGCGGGAAACCTGGCGGCGCCGGAGTGGCATCCGCCTGACCCTCGAAGGCTACGAGCGCACCGGCGGCATCGAGCACGCGCTGGCCCGCACAGCGGAAGCGACGTACGAGAGCCTGACCCCGGCGCAACGGGAGACGCTGCGGCACCTGTGCCGCCGTCTGGTCGCGTCGGAAATCGGTTCCCCCGTGGTGAAACGGCGGGTCGTGCGCGACGAGCTGGGCGACGAACCCGCTGTGCGCGAAGTCCTGGACCGCCTCGCCGCGGCGCGCCTGGTGAGCCTCGACCGCGACAGCGTGGAGCTGACCCACGAAGCACTGCTGCGGCACTGGCCGCGGCTGCAGGACTGGCTCGCCGAAGACCGCGAAGGCCTGCAGGTCCACCGCCGTCTGGCCCGGGCCGCCGGCGAATGGGAGACGTTCGACCGCGACCCGGGCGCCCTCTACCGCGGCGCGCGCCTGGACGCCGCCCTGACGTGGCGCGCGGGCAACGAGACGAGCCTGAACGGCGTCGAGCGCGCGTTCTTGGCGGCCGCGACCGCGCTGAGGGACGGCGAGCGGAACGCCGAGCGCCACCGGGCGAACCGCCGTCGCCTGTTGACGACGATCGTCGCGATCCTGGTCGTGCTCATCGCGGCCATCACGGCGTACGGCGTGTCCGCCCGGCACCAAGCGGCGGAGCAGGCCGCACTGGCGACGTCGCAACGCATGGTGTCGCAAGGCCGGGGCTTCCTCGTCACGGACTCCGCCGAGGCCGCGCGCCTGGCACTGGCGGCGTACCGGATCGCCCCGACCGACGAGGCCCGTGACCTGGTGCTGAGCGCGGCCGCCGCCGGCGACCGCATCGACTTCTCGACCACCATCCGGGACGCCACGCTCAGCCGCGACGGCCGCTTGCTCGCGTTCACCACAGCGGCGGCCGTGCAGGTGTGGGACGTGCCGCACTACCGCCGCCTGGCCACCATCCCCGGCGACCTGGACCCCCCACCGGCGATCGGGTTCAGCCCGGACGGCCGCTGGCTCACGGTGTCGCGACCGCGCAACGTCGTCGAGCTGTTCGACGTGGCGAACCCGGCAGCGCCGGTCGCAACGTTCCCGGACGCCGAGAGCGCCCGCATCGACCCCACGGGAAGGGTTTTGGCGCTGCGCGCGGACGGGCACCCCACGCGCCTGCTGGCGATCGACCACGTCGACGCGCCCAGGCAACTCGCCGAGCTGCCCCCGACCAGATCGGTCACCTTCGGCCCGGACGGCCACACGGTGTTCACCGGCCTGCAGGAGTGGGACACGGCGTCGATCCAGGTCTGGAACCTGACGGACGAGGCCCGCCTGACCACGACGTGGCGCGGAATCGGCAACGTGGTCTTCGACGCGGCTCAGGGATTCATGGCGATCGCCGACGTCTACGGGGACGAGCAGCTGCGGTTGTGGGACACGAGCAACGTCCTCGAGCCCCGCGAGCTGGGCACGCTACCGCTGCCCCCGAGCAGCATCCAGACGGCGGTCTTCGACCCGGGAGCGCGGAAGCTGGCGGTGAACGACCGCAGCACAACGGTCCGGATCATCGACCTGACCGACCCCCACCACCCACGCCTGGATGCGTCCCTGTCCGGGCACCTGGCCCCGATCCACGCGATGACGTTCCTGCCGGACGGACGCCTGTTGAGCGCGGGGGCGGACGGGACGGCGCGCCCGTGGAACCTGGACTTCGACGCGGTCACTGCCCACATGCGACGGTGAGACCGCAGGCTAGGCGTACATGGCCAGCCAGATCGCGATGTAGTGCGAAACCGCCGCCAGCACCGTGCACGCGTGGAAGAACTCGTGGTAGCCGAACGTCTCCGGCCAGTGGTTCGGCCACTTGAAGCCGTAGAACGCCGCTCCCAGGGTGTAAAACAGCCCGCCCACGCAAAGCAGCACCAAAGCGGCAACTCCCGCGTGCGAAAGGAGCTCCGGGAACACGAACACCGCGACCCAGCCCAGTGCGATGTAGATCGGCACCCCGAGCCACCGCGGTGCGTGCGGCCACAGCATCTTCAGGGCCACACCCGCGATCGCTCCACCCCAGACGATCGACAGGATCACGTACCCCGTCGGCTTCGACATCGCCAGCAGCGTGAACGGTGTGTACGTGCCCGCGATGAACAGGAAGATCATCGAGTGGTCCGCGCGCTTCATCCACTTGTACGCGCGGGGGCTCCAAAAACGACGGTGGTACAGCGCGCTCACGCCGAACAGGCCCAGCACCGTCAGGCCGTAGACCGACGTCGCCAGCGCCGCCACCGGGGACACCGTCGACGCTGCCAGGCTGATCAGCGCCGCCGCCGCGGCGAGGGCGCCGAAGAACGTCCAGAAGTGGATGTGACCGCGCAAGCGGGGGCGAAGGTCCTCCACCGGCTCGGGTTCCGTCGTCAGGCTCACCCTTCCAGGTTACGTGAGCGTAGGTTCTCCAGCAGTGCTCAGTCACGCGCCTCACACCGAGTGCGTAGGCTGCCTCGACGTGAGTGTTCGCTCCTTCTTGTCCGACGTCGTGTACAGCGCCTACGGCAGGCGCCTCATCCAGCAGGCCGCCGGCCGGCATCCCCGGCACATCGCCATCATGCTCGACGGCAACCGCCGTTGGGCCCGGGAAGCGGGCTTCGCGGACGTCGCGGACGGGCACCGGGCCGGGGCGAAGAAGATCGCGGACTTCCTGAGCTGGTGCCAGGAGGCCGACGTCGAGGTCGTCACCATGTGGCTGCTCTCGACCGACAACCTCAACCGCGATCCGGACGAGCTCACGCCGCTGCTGAAGATCATCACCGACGTCACCGACGAGCTCGCCGGACCCGGGACTTCGTGGCGGCTGCGGATCGTCGGGGCGCTCGACCTGCTACCGGCCGAAGTCGCGAAGCGACTCAGCGAAGCCGCCGCGCGCACCGAGGGGCGGACCGGGATGGAGGTCAACGTCGCGGTCGGTTACGGCGGGCGTCAGGAAATCGCGGACGCCGTGCGCAAACTGCTGCTCCAGCACGCCGACGAGGGCACGACGATTCACGAGCTCGCGAAAATCCTCGACGTCGATCACATCTCCGAGCACCTCTACACCTCGGGGCAGCCGGATCCGGACCTCATCATCCGAACTTCCGGTGAACAGCGGCTTTCCGGATTCCTGCTCTGGCAATCCGCGCATTCGGAATTCTGGTTCACCGAAGCTTATTGGCCCGCTTTCCGCCGGGTCGACTTCTTGCGCGCCATCCGCGACTACGCGTGGCGGCACCGGCGCTTCGGGTCCTGAGCACGCCGAAGGGCCCCCGGAGCGGACTCCGGGGGCCCTTCGAAGCCCACACTCAGTGGTGGTGGTGCTCCAGCGAGTGCAGGATCAGCGCCGGGGTGGTGGCGATGCCCGTGTAGGCACCGGCCACCAGGGAAGCCGCACCGTAGCCCAGCGCGCCGCCGCCCTCGATGAAGGTGGCGTAGGCGTCGCCGAACGTCGGGTCCGGGGTGCCCGTCGTGTCGCCCGTGGCGGCGAACGCGGTGCTGCCGATCATCATGAGGCCCGCAGCGGTGGCGGCCACGAAACCAGCCTTCTTCAGCACTTCGCACACTCCTAGGTAGAACTGTTGGGGTCCGGGCACCGGCGAACCGGTGGTGTGTCCCGCAGCCAGAAAATTACTCGCTTAACGGGCATCCCGTCCGGCTTGTACGCCCATTGTGTGAGCCTGATGCAGGCGCTTTCACTCGGACCGGTTCTCTCTTGGTGGCGCAAAATGCGCGGCCCATCCGAACGTGGTAAAAGCCGTTCAGTCGATCTTATGAATACGCGCGGTCAGCAATTTTCTCAAGATCAATCCGACGAGTGTGCATCGATCGAGACGATGATGACGCAGGGTGAGCGTCACCGGACGTCGATGTCGGACGACCGACAGTGAGGTGACGATCTGGCGAATCACCGTGTTGGCTCCCTGCGCGATCCGGCATTCGTGGGTACCTTCCGAAGTGAGGGCGCGCGATCAGTGCGGGTCCTCGCGGGAGGCCCTGGTCGTGACGGTGATCGAGGGGGCGGCGCAGCCGCCCACGAGACGCACGAGGGGGCCGGCACCCGGCCCTCGTGGCCGCGCCACCTGACCCACCGGTCAGAGGGAGTGGTCCAGCCAGGGAGGTGCCCGGCCCAGCGAGTGCGGGCGTGAGGTGCACACGCCCTCGAGGGAGATGCCGTCGTGACTGCGCAGCGTTTGCCCCGTAAGGCCTCTGGCCGTTCTTCGACCGGTGCCGTTCCTGGCCCGGAGAAAGCCTCGACCTCGCCCGAATCCCAGCAGCACATGTACGTGCTCGACACGTCGGTCCTCCTGTCGGACCCGTGGGCGGTCACCCGCTTCGCCGAGCATGCCGTCGTGCTTCCGCTGGTCGTGATCAGTGAACTGGAGGCCAAGCGCCACCACCCGGAGCTGGGCTGGTTCGCCAGGGAATCCCTGCGCATGCTCGACGACCTGCGCCGCCAGTACGGCCGGCTCGACGCGCCGCTCCCCATCGGGGACCACGGCGGCACGTTGCAGGTGGAGCTGAACCACTCCGACCCGTCGGTGCTCCCGTCGGGGTTCCGGACCGACTCCAACGACCACCGGATCCTCGCCTGCGCGCTCAACCTGGCGGCGGAGTTCGAGTCGGTCACGCTGGTCACGAAGGACATCCCGCTGCGGGTCAAGGCCGGGGCCGTCGGTCTCGAGGCGGACGAGTACCGCGCGCAGGAAGTCACGCCGTCCGGCTGGACGGGCATGGCGGACGTCGACGTCGAACAGGACGTGCTCGACACGCTGTTCGGCGGCGGCACCGTCGACCCGGTCGAGTACGGCATGGACGAGCTCGCCGAACTGCCCTGCCACACCGGGCTGCGGCTGCTCGCGGGCAGCTCCAGCGCGCTCGGGCGGATCACGGCGGACAAGCGCATCCGGCTGGTGCGCGGCGACCGCGAGGCGTTCGGCCTGCACGGCCGCAGCGCCGAGCAGCGCGTCGCGCTCGACCTGCTGCTCGACTCCGACGTCGGCATCGTCTCCCTCGGCGGTCGCGCCGGCACCGGAAAGTCGGCGCTCGCGCTGTGCGCCGGCCTCGAGGCGGTGATGGAACGCCGTCAGCACCGCAAGGTCGTGGTGTTCCGGCCGGTCTACGCGGTCGGCGGCCAGGACCTCGGCTACCTGCCCGGGTCCGAGAGCGAGAAGATGCAGCCGTGGGCGCAGGCGGTGTTCGACACCCTCGGCGCGCTGGTCAGCCAGGAGGTCCTCGACGAGGTCTTCGACCGCGGCATGCTCGAGGTGCTCCCGCTGACCCACATCCGCGGCCGCTCGCTGCACGACACGTTCGTCATCGTCGACGAGGCGCAGTCACTGGAACGGAACGTCCTGCTCACGGTGCTTTCGCGGCTCGGTACGGCGTCGCGGGTGGTGCTCACGCACGACGTCGCCCAGCGCGACAACCTGCGCGTCGGACGGCACGACGGCGTCTCGGCGGTGATCGAGAAGCTGAAGGGCCACCCGCTGTTCGCGCACGTCACGCTGACGCGCTCGGAGCGCTCGCCGATCGCCGCCCTGGTCACCGAAATGCTGGAGGACCACGGCTGACGTCGCACCAGGTCGTGGGGGTGGGGGGGGGGGGTGTGGGCCCCGGACACACACCCCCACCGGGACCCACCCCAGGG
>NZ_JBEZDL010000048.1:0-23726 GCF_040648295.1 Amycolatopsis sp. NPDC049159 | reverse complement strand
GCCGCGTGGTACCGCTGGTCGGCGTTGTTCGCGGCGTCGCCCAGCGCCTTCTCGACCGGGCTCGACCCCTTGGTCGGCGTGGTGAGTGAACTCATGACTTACGCTCCCAAAAGGCCGGACCGATGGCCTCGATGAAGTCGCCTCGCGCGATCAAGTATCCCTCTTCGTCCACCGTGATCGGTAGCTGGGCCAGCGGACGCGTCGCCGGGCCGAAAATCGGCTTGGCGTAGTGCAGCGCGTCGAACTGCGACTGGTGGCAGGGGCACAGGATGCGGTTGGTGCGCTGCTCGTACAGGGAGGTCGGGCAGCCGACGTGGCTGCAGATCTTCGTGTACGCGTACAGGTCGCCGAAGTTGAAGTCCTCCTGGCCGGCGCGCTTGACGACCTTGGCGGCGTCGGTCGGGCGCAGGCGGATGAGCATGACCGGGTTGTCGACGCGGGTCAGCGCCGCGGCCAGCAGCTCCGGCTTGCCCTTCTCGGACTCGCGGTACGGGAAGACCGTCTCCATCGCGCCGGCGTCGAGGTCCTCGGCCTTGACCAGGCTGGCCTCTTCGCCCTCTTCCAGCGGCTTGCCGGTGTTGCGGCGCAGGTAGACCTTCTCGCCGGGGAAGTTCGGCTGCCAGCCGGTGTGCCACAGCGACTCGCGGGTCTCGCTGTCCTTCCACGGGTTCTTGATGAAGGACGCCAGCGGCAGCGCCGCGGCCGCGAGGCCCAGCGTGCCGGCCCCGGCGATCGCCGAGCGCTTGATCAGCGACCGGCGGGCGATGGTGCTGCGGTTCCCGGCGTCGGCCAGGTGCGCGAGGAACGTCTGGCGGTCGACCTCGGCCGACCCCTTGCCCTCGCCGTCACCGCGCTGCTGCACCGCGACCTCGGCGGGCACGAACTTCTTCGTGTACAGGATCACGCCGATGCCGAGGCCGAGGATGGCCAGGCCGAGCGTGATGCCGAGCATCGGCGTGTACAGGCTGTACCAGAAGTGGCCGCTCTCGTTGTCCGGCGACTCGTACTTCCACGGCCACCAGATCAGCGAGACGACGAACCCCAGCCCGGCCAGCGCGGACAGGGCGAACCAGAACGCCACCAGGCGCTCGGCGCGCTTCTCCGCGCGGGTGCCCTCCACGGGCCACGGGGTCGGGTATTCGACGATTTCGACGCCGTCGAGCGCCCCGCCCAGCTTGACCAGCTGGTCCCGGTCCATCTCAGCCAGCTCCGCCTCCGTCGGCGGCTTAGGCCCCTCGGCACTCATGCCTTCGATCCAATCCACAACGTCACGCCGATCAGCGCGGCGATCCCGACGATGAAGGCGATGACGCCCTCGGAAGCGGGGCCGACCCCGCCGAGGCCGTTACCACCCGGGTCATTGTTGCCGTCGGACACCGACTTCACGTAGGCGACGATGTCCTTCTTCTCCTCCGGCGACAGCTGCCGGTCGGAGAACTTCGGCATGTTCTGGGGGCCGGTGAGCATGGCCGTGTAGATCTGCTCTTCGCTGGCCGGGTCCAGGTTCGGCGCGTACTTGCCCGCCGACAGCGCGCCGCCGCGGCCGGTGAAGTTGTGGCACGAAGCGCAGTTGAGGCGGAACAGCTCGCCACCGCGGGCCGGGTCGGAGCCGCGCAGGGCCTCGCCCTTCTCGGCCGGGCGCTGGACGCCGCCGCCGTGCGCCTGGATGTAGGCGCCGACCGCGTCGATCTCGGCCTCGGTCAGCTTCGGCGGCTTCCGCTCGACCTGCGCCTCCTGGCGCGCGGCGGGCATGCGGCCCGAAGAAGTCTGGAAGTACACCGCGGCGTCGCCGATGCCGATCAGGCTCGGCCCGCGGTCCTGCACGCCCTCGAGGTTCGCGCCGTGGCACGCGATGCAGGTGTTGTTGTAGACCTGCTCGCCGAGGCGCAGCTGCGCCGGCGTGCCCTGTGCCTGCGCGGTCTGCGGCTCCGGGGCGAACACGGCGTACAGGGCGCCGGCGCCCACCAGCGCGATACCGAGCGCGAGCAGGCCGGCGAACCGCCTCCGCAGCTTCGACCGCGCGCGGTAGCGGCGCTCCGACGATTTGGTGCTGGTGGTCATCTTGCGGCAACCCTTGCTGTCAGTTCAGGCCGATGGTGAAGGTGGTGGCGGCTGGGCGGACCTACGGAAGGAGGTAGATCACACCGAACAGGCCGACCCACACGATGTCGACGAAGTGCCAGTAGTAGGACACGACGATCGCCGACGTGGCCTGGGCGGGCGTGAACTTGCTCAGTTTCGTGCGGATGAGCAGGTACACGAAGGCGATGAGCCCGCCGATGACGTGCAGGCCGTGGAACCCGGTGGCGAGGTAGAAGACCGTGCCGAACGGGCCGGACGGGATCGTCATCCCCTCTTCGACCAGGTTGTGGTACTCGTTGGCCTGGCCGCCGACGAAGATCGCGCCCATGATCAACGTGATGATGTACCAGCGGCGCAGCCCGTAGACGTCGCCGCGCTCGGCGGCGAACACCCCGAACTGGCAGGTCAGCGAGGACAGCACGAGGATCACCGTGAACGGGATCGCGTACGCCACGTTGAGGTGGAACTCCTCGCCGTGCAGGCGCGGCGGCCAGGTCTCCCCGACCGGGTTCTGCGCCTTGACGGTGAAGAACATCGCGAACAGTCCGGCGAAGAACATCAGCTCGCTGGACAGCCACACGATGGTGCCGACACTGACCATGTTCGGCCGGTTCAGCGAGTGGACCCGCTGACTGATGGTGGGAGCTGCCGTTGTCACGCGTCGCATTATGTCCTCTCGCACCACCGCTCCGCCGGGTGGGTCCACGGCGAGCCGTCTGCGTTACCGATCACACGGGATGCCCGGGAAGGTGAGAGCTACTCTTGGGTTTGGTGAACCGCCTGCTCAACCTGGTCAAGAGGCGCGAAACGCCTGTTCTCGGGCCCGACGACCCCGGCCTGGAGATCGTCGCGGAGGCCTTCGACCCGGTCGTCGCGGACTCCGCCGTGCTCGCGGGTTCACCCGGTTGGGTCAGCACCGCACCGGCCGTCCTGCGGCACCACCTGCTGCTCCCGCCGGACCGGGTCGCCGAAGCGGCGTCGATCCTCGCCCAGGACGGCTACGACCTGCGGGAACAGGCTCCGGCGGGCGAGCTGGTGCGGGTCCACGCGGTGCGCGTCCAGGTGCTCGACGCGCTCCACTGCGCCCAGGAACGGTCCCGGATGGCGGGTCTCGCACAACGTCTGGACGGCGACGCGCTGGGCTGGGACGCGCTCCAGCCGGAGCCGACCGCGTGATGTCGGTCTCGGCCGATACGATCGCCGGGAAGGCTTTGACGAGACGGAGGCGTGCGCAATGGGCGAGTCGATGCGGGTCCTGGTGTTCAGCCACAAGGCGGAGGTGCGCGAGGCGATCGTGAACGCGGTCGGGCGCCGTCCGGCGGCGGACCTGGCGCGCGTGGACTACGTCGAAGCGGCCGGCATCGCCGACGTGCTGTCCGAGGTGGACGCGGGCCACGTCGACCTGGCCATCCTCGACGGCGAGGCGCAGCCGACCGGAGGCATCGGCCTCTGCCGCCAGCTCAAGGCCGAGATCACCGACTGCCCGCCGATCGTGGTCTCGGTGCGGCGCAAGGACGACCGGTGGCTGGCGACCTGGTCGCAGGCGGACGCCGTGCTGGTGCACCCGCTGGACCCGCTGACCGCCGCGGAGACCGTCGCCGACGTGCTGCGACGGGTCCCCGTCGTGAACGGCTGAGCCCGGTGAGCACCCCGGTCCCCCGCACCTGGCCACCCCTGCTCAAGCAGCTCGTCGCGGGCATCGACCTCTCCGCCGAAGACACGGCGTGGGCGATGGACCAGATCATGAGCGGGGCCGCGAGCCCGGCCCGGATCGCCGGGTTCGCGGTGGCGCTGCGCGCCAAGGGCGAGACGCCCGAGGAGATCGCCGGCATGGCGGCCGCGATGCTGGCGCACGCCCGGCGGGTCGAGCTGGACCGCCCGGCGGTCGACATCGTCGGCACCGGCGGCGACGGCTCGAACTCGGTGAACATCTCGACGATGGCGACGATCGTCACGGCGGCCGCCGGCGCACCGGTGGCCAAGCACGGCAACCGCAGCGCGTCGTCGAAGTCCGGTGCGGCCGACGTCCTCGAGGCGCTCGGCGTGCGGATCAGCCTGCCGCCGGAGGACGTGCGGCGGAGCCTCACCGAGGTCGGCATCGGGTTCTTCCTGGCATCGGCGTTCCACCCGGCCCTGCGCCACGCCGGCCCGGTCCGCAGCGAGCTCGGCATCCCGACGACGTTCAACCTCCTGGGCCCCCTGACCAACCCGGCCCAGCCGGGCGCCGCGGTGATCGGCTGCGCGTACCAGGACAAGACGCGAGTGCTGGCCGAGACGTTCGCCCGCCGGGGCACAACGGCCCTGGTCGTCCGCGGCGACGACGGCCTAGACGAGATCACCACGACGACGACGTCGACGGTCTGGGTGGTGACGGGCGGCACGGTGACCGAGCGCTCCCTGGACCCGGCCGACCTGGGCATCCCCCGAGCGACGGCGGACGACCTGCGCGGCGGCGACGCGGCGGCGAACGCGGAGGTGGTCCGCGAGCTGGTGGGCGGCAAGCCGGGCCCGGTCCGCGACGCGGTCCTGATCAACGCGGCCGCCGCACTGGCGGCGTTCACGGGCTTCTCGGAGTCCTTGGAGGACGATCTGCGGGCCGGTCTGGTGCGGGCCGCGGAGGCGATCGATTCGGGCGCCGCGGCGACGATGCTGGACCGCTGGATCGCGTTCAGCTGACCCCACCGCCTGCTGGCCGGCGAGCGGTGGCCGGGGTGCCGGCACCGGGAGACCGCCGAGCCGGAGCTCCGCCGCCTGCCGGGATGGGCGAAGCCGCCGGTGGCCGCTGAGCGGGCGGCGCGTCCGGCACCACCCGCCCGCACCGCCTCCCGGCGCCCGCGAGCGGTGGGCTCGGGCACCGCCCGCTCCCGCCCCTCCGCAGCGGCAGACCGCCACGTTGGGGTGCCGGCACGCCCACCGCACCCGGCCGGCTCGAACGGGCTGAGGTGCCGCGCTCCCACGAATCGGATCGCAGATGCGCCGCCGGGCCGCCTCAACGCCCCCTCGCGGCGGCCGTAGACCCCGGTGCCGGCACCGGGAGACCGCCGAGCCGGAGCTCCGCCGCCTGCCGGGATGGGCGAAGCCGCCGGTGGCCGCTGAGCGGGCGGCGCGTCCGGCACCACCCGCCCGCACCGCCTCCCGGCGCCCGCTCACCCGCGAGCGGTGGGCTCGGGCACCGCCCGCTCCCGCCCCTCCTCCTCCGCAGCAGCGGCGGCGGCAGCAGCAGCGGCAGACCGCCGGCCCCGTTGCGGTGCCAGTGCCGCCGCCAGGACCGCCAGCATGCCCACCGCCTCCGGCCAGCTCGGGCGGTGGCCGTAGAACGCGATGTCCACCAGGACCGCCACCACCGGGTACAGGTAGGACAGCAGCGCCACCGTCGTGGTCGGGAGCTTGCCGATGCTCGCGTACATCAGCACGTACATCAGTGCCGTGTGGACGGTCCCGAGCAGGACCAGCCACAGCAGCCCCGAAGTCGTCGTCGGCAGCGGCGTGATCAGCAGCAGGGGCGCCAGCACCAGCGCGCCCACCGTCGTCTGCACCGCGGCCAGCAGGTGCGGGCGGATGTGCTTCAGCTGCTTCGCCACAAAGGACGCTCCGGCGTAGAGCACCGCCGCGCCGAGTGCGAGGCCGATTCCCGCCAGCTGCACGGGTTTCCCGTCCTCGCCGTGGGCGGAAAGAGAGATCACCGCCACCCCGCCGAACGCGACGGCGGCCCGGGCCAGGTGGCTCTTCGCGACCTTCTCGCCGAGGAACGCGGCCGCCAGGCCGACCAGGATCAGCGGCTGCGTGTGGTAGACGACCGTGCTGACCGAGATCGACGACAGCGCGTACGAGGCGAACAGCAGCACCCAGTTGCCGACCAGGAAGAGCCCGCCCAGCACGGCCAGGCCGAGGTCGCGGCGGGACGGCCGCCACGACTGCAGCCAGCCGCGGGAGAGGCACCACAGCACCAGCAGCGCACCGCCCACGAAGCAGCGGGCGAACGCCACGGCGGGGGCGGCCGCGCCGCTTTCGAGGACGACCGCGCCGATCGTGCCGGACATCGCCATCGCCGCCGACCACTGGAGGAGCGGGCGGGTTTCCGAATTCGTCATACCGATCAGGTTCGTCCTGCCGGCAGCCGCCGACCAGTGTCAGAGATGACAACGACCGCAAACCTTGTGACAGACTGGGCGGCATGGACGTCAACCGGGTCGCGGTGGTGCTCGCCGACCGCGTTTCGCCGTTCGAGCTGGGCGTCGCGTGCGAGGTCTTCGGCACCGACCGCAGCGCCGACGGCATCGAGGGCTGGGACTTCGGCGTCTGCTCGCCGGGCGGGGACGCGGTCGCCAGCTGGTCCGGGTTCGGCCTCTCCGGCCTCCGTGACCTTGATTACGCAGCGGCGGCGGACCTGCTCATCGTCCCGACCTGCGCGCCCCGGACGGCGCCGCCGCCGGAACCGGTCCTGGACGTCCTGCGGGACGCCGCCGGGCGCGGGGCGTGGGTCGCCGGGTTCTGCGCGGGCGTCTTCACGCTGGGCTACGCGGGCCTGCTGGACGGGCGCCGCTGCACGGTCCACTGGGTGTACGAGACGGAGTTCCGCGCGCGCTTCCCGGCGGCCGACGTCGACCCGCAGGCGCTGTACGCCGACGACGGTGGCGTCCTGACCAGCGCGGGCACGGTCGCGGCGGTCGACCTGTGCCTGCACCTGGTCCGCCGGCTGCGCGGGGTCGCGGCGGCCACGACGCTGGCGCGCCGGATGGTCGCGGCCCCGCACCGCGCGGGCGGGCAGGCCCAGTTCGTCCAGGCCCCGGTCCCGGCATCGGCGGCGGCCGGCGACGCCGTGGTCGCGGAGGCCCTGGAATGGGTCGAGCGGCGGCTGGACCAGCCGTTCACGGTGGCGGAGCTGGCCCGCCGCAGCGGGCTCGGAGAACGGACGTTCCTGCGCCGCTTCTCGGCCGCCACGGGCACGACACCGCACCGGTGGCTGACGGAACGGCGCCTGGACCGCGCCCAGGCCCTGCTGGAGGAGGGCGGGCTGTCGGTGGAGGACATCGCGACGGCCTGCGGCTACGCGTCGGCGGCCGCGTTGCGGCACCAGTTCACGCGGCTGCGCGGCACGAGCCCGTCGTCGTACCGGACGGCGTTCCGGGGCTGAAAACGAAACCGGCCGCCACGCGAGTGCGTGACGGCCGGTTCCGGGAAGAGCTCAGTCGTGCGAAGGACCCGTGTGGTACTCGAACACCAGCCCGCCGATGGTGATGAGCAGCGCGACGAGCGCGATCACCAGCAGCCAGATGTGGAAGAACGCCAGCGCCAGCGCCGCGAGGGCCGCCGTGGCCGCCATCGCGACCGGCCAGTAGCTGCCCGGGCTGAAGAAGCCCAGCTCGCCGGCACCGTCGCTGATCTCGGCGTCTTCGCGGTCTTCCGGCCGCGGCTCGATGCGGCGGGCGACGAACTGCATGTAGCTGCCCGCGAGGAACGCCAGGCCGCCGGTCAGGAACAGCGAGACGATGCCCACCGGCTCCGGGCCGTGGGTCGCGGCCGCCGCGGTCCACACCCAGTACACCGCCGCCATGAACACGGCGAAGGTCGCCACGATGAAGAAGATGCGGGCTTCGGCCTTCATGGGTCTTCCCTACTCCTGTTGTCGCCGGGCGTCAGTTGGACGCGGTGCGGGCCGTGCGGTCGGTGTTGAACGGCTGGGTCGTGACCGCGTGCGGGGTGCACAGCTCGCCGCAGTTCATCTTCGCCAGCGCCTCGGCCGCGGTGAACGACTGACCGGTCGCCGGGTTCGTCTGCTTGCGCAGCCCGATGTACTGGTCGTACTTGTCCGCCGACAGCGCGCGGACCTCGAAGTTCATCACCGAGTGGTAGGTGCCGCACAGCTCCGCGCACCGGCCGACGAAGGAGCCCTCGCGGTCGATCTTGTTCTGGAAGGAGCTGTCCTGGTTGTTCTTCTCCGGGTTCGGCATGACGTCCCGCTTGAAGTTGAACTCCGGGACCCAGAAGGAGTGGATGACGTCGGTGGAGACCAGGTCGTACTGGATGGTCTTGCCGACCGGCAGCACCAGGAGCGGGATCTCGCCGGACGAACCGACGGTGCTCACCTGCTGGCCGTCCGCCCGCTTCGCGGACTCGTCCTCGTACTTGAACTCCCAGTTCCACTGGAACGCCACGACCTGGACCTTGACGTCCGGGTTCGGGATCTTGTCCAGGACCTTCGACTCCGTCGTCGCGGTGAAGAAGAACAGGACGCAGACCATGATCGTCGGCACGACGACCGTGAACAGCTCGAGCGGGATGTTGTACTGGAACTGCCGGGGCAGCTCCTCCGGCTCGCCGTCGACCGTCTTCTTCTTGCGGTGGAACGTCGCGGTCCAGAAGATCAGGGCCCACACGATGACACCGACGACCAGCGCCGCGACCACGGTCCAGGTCCAGAGGTTCCGCATCTGGTTCGCCTGCTCGGTGACACCGACCGGCCAGCCGAACCGCAGGATCTCGTCGCCGGAGCAGCCCGTCGCGGTCAGCGCGACCAGCACGGCCAGCGCGGCGACGCGCACGGTCCGCTTCCCCAGGGTGCGCTCGGGTTGTCCCACTGCGCCTCGCCCTTTCACCCAGAGCCTCCTACGACAGATCTTCGTGACAGGCGGAGCCTAGCCGAGTTGACCGACTCCGCTGACCAAGGGGTAACCGTCGACGCCCGTGTTACTCGCCACGGCCTGCCCGGCATACTGGGCTCTTCCCCAGCCCGGTGAAGAACTCCGAAGGTGTGTGAGTACCCGTGTGCGGCCTGCTTGGACTGATCTGCGCGACCGAGACCGGCGCGGCCAACGCGCGTGACGCCGTCGGAGCGGCCATGCGCTGCCAGCGCCACCGCGGCCCCGACGAGCAGGACACGTGGGCCGACGCGGAGGTCGTCTACGGCTTCAACCGGCTCGCGTTCATCGACGTCGAGCACGCGCACCAGCCGCTGGTCTGGGGGCCGCCGGAGGCGCCCGGCCGGTACACGATGAACTTCAACGGCGAGATCTACAACTACCGTGAGCTGCGCGAAGAGCTCGCCGCGCAGCACGGCGCGAAGTTCGAGACCGAAGGCGACGGCGAGGCCATCGTCGCCGGCTTCCACTACCTCGGCGCCGACTGGGTCAAGCGCCTGCGCGGCATGTTCGCCTTCATGATCTGGGACTCGCAGGAGAAGCGCGTCTTCGGCGCCCGCGACCCGTTCGGCATCAAGCCGCTGTTCTACTCGGCCGGCCCCGGCGGGGTGGCGTTCTCCAGCGAGAAGAAGAGCCTGCTGGAGCTGTCGGACGTCCTCGGCGTGGCCCAGGAGCTGGACCGGAAGGCCCTGCAGCACTACCTGGTCCTGCAGTACGTGCCCGAGCCCGAGTCGCTGCACACCGCGATCCGCCGCGTCGAGTCCGGCACGTCGTTCGAGGTGGCCCCCGGCGGTGAGGTGAAGTTCACCCGCTACTTCCACCCGCAGTTCAGCGCGAAGCCGGTGAACACGCAGGCCGAGGCCGAGGAGCTGCACCAGCGCATCGCCGATGTGATGCGCGACTCGGTCGGCAAGCACATGATTTCGGACCCCGACGTCACCGTCGGCGCGTTCCTCTCCGGCGGCATCGACTCCACGGCCACCGCCACGCTGGCCAAGGAGCACAACCCGAACCTGATCGCGTTCACCACCGGGTTCGAGCGCGAGGGCTATTCCGAGGTCGACGTCGCCGCCGAGTCCGCCGCCGCGATCGGCGTGAAGCACGTGGTCCGGACGGTCACGGCGGACGAGATGATGGAGGTGCTGCCGCTCATCGTCTGGTACCTCGACGACCCGGTGGCCGACCCCGCGCTGGTCCCGCTGTGGTTCATCGCCCGCGAAGCCCGCAAGCACGTCAAGGCGGTGCTCTCGGGCGAGGGCGCGGACGAGCTGTTCGGCGGCTACACGATCTACAACGAGCCGATCTCGCTGGCGCCGTTCGAGAAGATCCCGGGCGGCATGCGCAAGCTCATCGGCAAGGTGTCGACGAAGATCCCGGAAGGGACCCGCGGCAAGGACCTGCTCCGCCGCGGCGCGCTGCCGCTGGAGGACCGCTACTACGGCAACGCCCGCAACTTCCGCGACGACCAGTTGCGCAACGTCCTTCGCACGTACCAGGAAGGCGTGGGCTTCAAGGACGTCACGGCGCCCTGGTACGACGTCTCGCGCGGCTGGGACCCGGTGGCCCGCATGCAGCACGTCGACCTCTACACGTGGCTGCGCGGCGACATCCTGGTCAAGGCCGACAAGGTGACGATGGCGAACTCGCTGGAGCTGCGGGTGCCGTTCCTCGACGCCGAGGTGTTCAAGGTCGCGGCGTCCATCCCGCTGGACCAGAAGCTGGCCCACGGCACCACGAAGTACGCGCTGCGCCAGGCACTGGCCAAGATCATCCCGGCCCACGTGCTGAACCGCCGCAAGCTCGGCTTCCCGGTCCCGATCCGGCTGTGGCTGCGCAACGAGATGTACGACTGGGCTCGCGGGATCATCAACGATTCCCGGACCGAGGAGCTGCTGGACAAGAAGGCGATCCTGGCGCTGCTGGAGGAGCACAAGGCGGGCCAGCTCGACCGCAGCCGCCAGCTGTGGGCGCTGATCGTGTTCATGCTGTGGCACGGCATCTTCGTCGAGCACCGCATCAAGCCCGAGGTCCCGGAGCCGGTCTACCCGGTCAAGCTCTGAGTTTTCCGACGGAGAAGGCCCCGCACCGGATCGGTGCGGGGCCTTCTCCGTTCCGGGCTCAGGCCGCGGGCAGGACCGCGGAGATCTCGTCGGCCGCGTCCGGGCCGAAGGCCTCGCCGATGCGGGCCAGGGCGTCCGCGCGGTCGAACGTCCACTCCTGGGTGCCGATCGTCTCCAGGACCAGGACCGCGATCAGCGAGCCGAGCTGGGCCGCGCGCTCGACGTTCAACCCGCCGTCGAGGCCGGCCAGGAAGCCCGCGCGGAAGCCGTCGCCGACGCCCGTCGGGTCGGCCTTCGCGCGCTCCGGGACCGCGCCGATCTGCAGGGCGGTGCCGTCCTTGCCGACGATCTCGACGCCCTTCTCGCCCAGCGTCGTGATCCGCATGCCGACCTGCGCGAGGACGTCGGCCTCGGTCCAGCCGGTCTTCTGGAGCAGCAGCTCCCACTCGTAGTCGTTGCTGAACAGGTACTTCGCGCCGGCGACGAAGTCTCGGGCCTGCTCGCCGCTCATGCGGGCCAGCTGCTGCGACGGGTCGACGGCGAAGGCGTACCCGCGCTGGCGGCACTCCTCCGCGTGGCGGACCATGCCCTCCGGGTCGTCCGGGCTGATCAGCACCAGGCTGAGCTCCCCGGCGCGCTCGGCGATCGGCTGCAGCTCGATGTTGCGGGACTCGGCCATCGCACCCGCGTAGAACGTCGCGATCTGGCAGAGGTCCTCGTCGGTGGTGCAGACGAACCGCGCGGTGTGCGCGACCTCCGAGACGTGCACGCCGGAGGTGTCGACACCGTGGCGCTCCAGCCAGGAGCGGTAGTCGGCGAAGTCGGCGCCGACGGCACCCACGAGGACCGGCTGCACGCCGAGCACCCCGAGCCCGAAAGCGATGTTGGCGCCGATACCGCCGCGCCGGACCACGAGGTCGTCGGCGAGGAAGCTCAGGGAAACCCGGTGCAGCTGCTCCGCGACCAGCTGCTCCGCGAACCTGCCCGGGAAGTGCATGAGGTGGTCGGTCGCGATACTGCCGGACACCGCGATCCTGGCCCTGTCTGCCACCGGCTGCTCCTTTGTGTTCGACCTCACGGCAAAAGGCGCGAAGTTACCCCCGGGTCATGACCCATCCGGGTAGTTCGCGCGCGCCCACCCGACACTACCGGCTGGTACTCCTTCTCCAGTCGGATCGCGATCAATACCGTGAAGAATCGTGAACGTCGCCACCGAACCCGAGACCCTGTCCGAGCTGATCGCCGACTGCGCCCTCATCCCCGAGACGCTGCAGGCCGAGAGCCTGCCGCGGCCCCGCGTCACGGCCAAGCCGTGGCGGGTCGACGAGGCGTGCCACGCCCAGGTGGCCGAGCTCGACGCGTACGTGTAAGCCCGCAGGAACGAAGAAGGCCCCGCCCTCCTTGCGGAGGACGGGGCCTTTCTCACGCTTCGCTCAGTGGAACGAGTCGCCACAAGCGCAGGAACCGGTCGCGTTCGGGTTGTCGATCGTGAAGCCCTGCTTCTCGATCGTGTCCACGAAGTCGATGACGGCTTCCGACACGTACGGGGCGCTCATCCGGTCCACGGCGACCTGGAGGCCGTCGAAGTCGCGGAACAGGTCGCCGTCGAGCTTGCGCTCGTCGAAGAACAGCTGGTAGCGCAGGCCCGCGCAGCCACCGGGCTGGACGGCGATGCGCAGGTGCATGTCGTCGCGGCCCTCCTGCTCGAGCAGGGCCCTCGCCTTGGAAGCCGCGGCGTCGGTCAGCGTGACGCCGTGGGTCTCTTCGGCGGTCTCGGCCTGCGTCGCGCCGGCGTGCTCAGCGGTCGTCATGGCACTCCCTCTAAGTTCGAACTCACTGCGGATACTCCTCGTGCTGACGTCTTCAACACCCGGAGCGTCCGATCTGTTCCCCCACCATGGTCGCACATCGATCGACCTGGTGAACGGCGGCGTGACGCCTGCAATACCCTGGTGAGGTGAGGTTCCTGCGCCGAAGCACCACAGACACCGCCGCCGACGAGCCGGAGTCGGCGGACGCCGTCGACGTCGCGGGCAAGTCGTTCACGCCCGGTAAGGGCAAGGCCACGCCCAAGCGTCGAGACGCGGAGGCGAAAAAGCGCGGCCCGGTGGCGCCACCGCCGACCACCATGCGTGAGGCGATGAAGCGCAACAAGGAACTGCGCAAGTCGAACCCGCAGACGAAGGACGACCGCCGCGCGGCCGCCAAGCTCCGCCGCGACCGCATGATGGCGGGTGACGACAAGTACCTGCTCCCGCGCGACCGCGGGCCGGTCAAGGCGTACGTCCGCGACCTGGTCGACACCCGGCGCAACCTGCTGGGCCTGTTCATGCCGCTGGCGATCGTGGTGTTCCTGGCCCTGCTGGTGCCGCTGCCCCAGGTCCAGTCGTACATCACGCTGCTGTGCACGGCGATGCTGCTGGTGATGGCGATCGAGGGCTTCGTCAACGGCCGCAAGATCGCGAAGCTGGTGCGGGAGAAGTTCCCGAAGGAGACGGTCAACGGCCGTTCGATCGGCTGGTACGCGTTCGTCCGGGCTTCCCAGATCCGGCGCCTGCGGGTGCCCAAGCCGCGGCTGAAGCCGGGGGACGCGATCCCGAACTGAGCTGGTTCCGAGAAGCCGGGTCGAGCGGTGCGCGACCCGGCTTCTTGCTGTCCACGACCGGTCCGAGGCTCGCGGGAACCGACGGATCCGCTGCCACGAAGGCCATGAACGACCTGTTCACCTCGCCGGCACCGGGCGTCGGGGTCTCGCAGCGCTGAAGGTCCCTTCGCGCACCCCGGCGCGGCCGAACCAGCCCCCGCCCCGGACCACAGCGCCTCCGCAAAGGCCATGAACGACCTGTTCACCTCGCCAGGCGTCATGAACGACTCGTTCACGACGTCCACGACCCAGCCCGCACGTAGTCGCCAGGGAGCGGGCGAGGCCGGAGTCACTCCAGGGTCGTTAGCAAAGCAAACGATTACCGCCTAAGCTCGGCACCATGGAGTTTCGTCGTCTCGGCCGCAGCGGCCTCAACGTCAGTGAGATCTCGTACGGGAACTGGCTCACCCACGGTTCCCAGGTCGAGGAAGACCAGGCCCACGCCTGCATCAAGGCCGCGCTCGACGCCGGCATCACCACCTTCGACACCGCCGACGTCTACGCCAACACCGCCGCCGAATCGGTGCTCGGCCGCGGTCTCAAGGGGCAGCGGCGGGAAAGCCTGGAGATCTTCACCAAGGTCTTCTGGCCCACCGGTCCCAAGGGCCCCAACGACAAGGGCCTGTCCCGCAAGCACATCATGGAGTCGGCGAACGCGTCCCTGCAGCGGCTGGGCACCGACTACGTCGACCTCTACCAGGCGCACCGCTTCGACCGGACCGTCCCGCTCGAAGAGACCATGCTCGCCTTCGCCGACCTCGTCCGCCAGGGCAAGGTGCTCTACGTCGGCGTCTCCGAGTGGACCGCCGAGCAGATCAGCCGCGGTGCCGCCCTCGCGCGCGAGCTGAAGATCCCCTTCGTCTCCAACCAGCCGCAGTACAACATGCTCTGGCGCGTCATCGAGGACCAGGTCATCCCCGCCTCCGAGCGCGAAGGCCTCAGCCAGATCGTCTGGTCGCCGATCGCGCAGGGCGTCCTGACCGGCAAGTACAAGCCCGGCGCCGACTACCCCGCCGGCTCGCGGGCCACCGACGAGAAGGGCGGCGCCAACATGGTCGCCCGCTTCCTCGACAAGAACGTCCTCAAGCGCGTGGCCGAGCTCGAGCCGCTCGCGAAGCAGGCCGACCTGTCCCTCGCGCAGCTCGCCGTCGCGTGGGTGCTGCAGAACCCGAACGTCGCCTCGGCGATCATCGGGGCTTCGCGGCCGGAGCAGGTGCACGAGAACGTCAAGGCCGCCGGCAAGAAGCTCGACGCCGACCTGCTGAGCGCCATCGACGACGTCCTCGGCGACGTCGTCGAGCGCGACGCGAGCCTGACGAAGAGCCCCTAGTCCTGGTTGATCCGGCCCTGGATCGGCACCCCGAGGTCGAACGCGTCCTCGGGGGCCATCCGGGGCTCCAGGCCGAACCCGCGCAGGAGGCGGCTGGCGCCCGCCAGCCGGTCGCCGCCTCGCCCGGGCACCCGCGACGGCGCGACGCCGTGCGAGACCAGCAGCGTCTCGACCTCGTCGATCAGCCGGTACGGGTCGAACTCACCCACGAGCCCAGGTCTTCCCGGTGATCCGCTCGTAGACCTCGGTGTAGCGCTGCCGCGTCTGCTCGACGATCTCCGCCGGGATCTCCGGCCCGGGGTCGGTCTGGTCCCAGCCCGTCGTCATCGACCAGTCGCGCACGAACTGCTTGTCGAAGGCGTGCTGCGGGCGGCCCGGCTCCCACTCGTCGGCGGGCCAGAACCGCGAGGAGTCCGACGTCAGGACCTCGTCGCCGAGGGTCAGCGTGCCGTCGGCGTCGAAGCCGAACTCCAGCTTCGTGTCGGCGATGATGACGCCGTGGGCGGCGGCGTGCTCCGCGCCCTTCGTGTAGATCTCCAGCGTCAGCTCGCGAAGCCGCTTCGCGGTGTCCTCGCCGATGTCGTTCAAAACTTCGTCGAAGGTCATGAATTCGTCGTGCCCGGTGTCGGACTCCTTGGTCGTCGGCGTGAAGATCGGCTCCGGCAGCTTGTCGCCCTCGACCAGGCCCGGCGGCAGCCCGACGCCCGAAATCTTGCCGTCGCGCCGGTATTCCCGCAGGCCCAGGCCCGCGAGGTAACCGCGGGCGATGCACTCGACCTTGACCATCTTCAGCGGCTTGCAGCGCATCGCGCGCCCGGCGAACTCCGCCGGCACGTCGGTGGTGGACACGACATGGTTCGGCACGACCGCGGCCATCTTGTCGAACCACCACGCGGAGAGCTGGTTGAGCAGCTTGCCCTTGTCCGGGATCAGCGTCGGCAGCGCCACGTCGTAGACCGAGACCCGGTCGGACGCGACCAGCAGGATGTCCCCGCCGTCGAGCTCGTACAGGTCGCGGACCTTGCCCGCGTGGATCTTCTTCATTCGCCGTCCTCAGTCGTGTACTCGTAGAAAACCCAGTGGTCGGGCAAGGCGGCGGACTCACCGTACTCGACGACCGTCCCGTCGGCCGCCAGGAAGGTGCTCCGGCCGAGCAGCACCGCCGCCCCTTCGGGCAGCCCCAGCTCGCGCGCTTCCTCGCCGCTCGCCTGGCCCGCCGCGTGCCGTTCCTGCGTCGTCACGATCCTGGTGCCCAGCCGCGCGGCCGCGTAGGCGGAGGTGCCCTCGACGATCCGCTCGGCGACCAGCAGCGCCGGCGCCTTGGCCGACAGCGTGCCGTCGAACCACGACGTCGACGTCGACAGCGGCCGCGAATCCGGCCCGTACGTGGTGCGCTGCCGCCGGACCGCCGGGGCGCCCTCTTCCAGGCCCAGCGCGGCCGCGGCGCGCTCGGACGCGGGCTCGAGCCCGGCCGCGCGGATCACCGCGTAGTGACCGGGCGGGTAGATCCGCCCGGTGCGCCCGGCGGCGGCCGAGCGGTCGCGGGCCGTGCGGTGCAGGCCGCCGCGGTCGACGACCGTGCCGACACCGCGCACGGGCCGCACCAGGCCCTGCGAACGCAGGGTGGCGAGCACCTTGGTGGCCGTCGCCATGGCGACGGCCCACGTGCGCGCGATTTCGCGGGCGGACGGCACGGCGTCGCCCTCCTGCAGCCGGCCGGACAGGATGTCGTCACGGATCCGGCCCGCGATCTGCAGGTACGGCGGCTCTGGACGGTCGAGGGTGGGCACGGCAGCTCCTCACGGGGACTAACGCACAAGTGTTCTAGCACGCCAGGGTGTCGGAGACAAAGCCCTGATCAGAACCACCCAGGTGTACTAGTACACGCGCTGGACTGCGCTCTAGTACGCAAGTTACCCTCGAAAGTGTGTCCCCGCCCACACCTCACACCGGATCCAGCGGCCAGGGCCTCGAGGAACTCCTCGAGGAGCTCCGGCGCCGCAAATGGGTGCTGCACCTGTTCGGCGGCCGAGAGGCGCCGGAGGTCTACGCGGCCGTGCACCGCTGGCCGACCTGCGCGGACGTCATCATCCTCCGCGACGAACACCGGGCCAGCGCCTACCGGGTGCCGACCTTCCCGGGCACGGACGTGTTCAGCCCGCGGGTCGTCACCTGGCAGTACCACGCCACCCCGGTGTGGACGCTGCGCGCGGTGCTCACCCTGGCGGAGCCCGGCACCCCGGGCGCGCCGCTGCAGGCACTGCGCCCGCAGCCCGACTGCGGGGTCCCGCCGGACCTGCGGCAGGACGTCACCATCCGGCCCACGAGCACCACGGAAGGGGAAGACGGCGGGCCGCCCGCCTGCGCTTAGCGGGCGAGCAGCCGCTCCGCGACCACCAGGTCGTGGGGGTACGTGATCTTGAGGTTCTCGGGCGCACCCGGGACCCACCGGATCGGCAGGGAGGAGAACCGCTCCATGCACGAGGAAGTGTCCGTACCCACGAAGCCTTCGCGCGCGGCCTGTTCGTAGGCCTCGAGCAGCGGTCCGGCCCGGAAGCCTTGAGGCGTCTGGACGCGGATCGCGCCGGGCACCTGGGCGACCAGGTGCCCGGCATCCACCCCGACGACGTCGTCCGCGGCCAGGCCCGGCACAGCCCCCCCGTCCTCGCGTGTCCGGGCCAGCACCGCATCGACCAAGTCTGGGTGGACCAGCGGCCGGGCCGCGTCGTGCAGCAGCACGGCGTCGACCCGGCCGCCTGCTATCCGCGGGGCGAGGTGGCGCAGCGCGTTGAGTTCCGACGCCTGGCGCGTGTCCCCGCCGTGCACGACCTCTACTTCGCCGGCGAACTCCGCGAGGACCTCGTCCGCGAGTTCCCGGTCCTGCGGCCGGATGACCAGCACCAGCACGCCGATGACCGGCACGCGCGCGAACGCGTCCAGCGACCAGGCCACCACCCGGCGCCCGGCCAGCGGCAGGTAGACCTTGTTCAGCTTCGCGCCGACGCGGGTGCCCGCGCCGCTGGCCAGCACCACCGCGGCCGCCGTCGTCTCCACGAGCCGCGAGACTACCGGTGCCGGTGCACCGGTAGGTTGGCCACAGCGTTGTCACGAGCGCTGCCGTGGATGAGAAAGGGCCTGGTGTGGAGCCGGAAAACATCGAGTTCCCCGAGATCACCCCGCCCGACGACCACGCCCGTTCGGACGCGATCGCCCTGCACGACCGGCTGGTCAAGCCGGCCGGTTCGCTGGGCAGGCTCGAAGAGCTGGGCGTGTGGATCGCCGCGTGCCAGGGGCAGTCGCCGCCGCGGCCGTTCACCCGGCCCCGCGTCGTCGTGTTCGCCGGTGACCACGGCATCGCCGCGAGGGGCGTCTCGGCCTACCCCGCCGAGGTCACCGCGCAGCTGCTCGGCACGATGCTGACCGGCGGCGCCGCGATCAACGTGCTGGCCGCCGCCGCGGGCGCGAGCGTCCGCGTGGTCGACCTGGCGGTGGACACCGAAGCGCCGGCGACCCGGTCGATCGGCGAGTTCAAGGTCCGCCGCGGTTCGGGCTCCATCGACGTCGAGGACGCCCTGACCGCCGACGAGGTCGAGGCCGCCGTCCGCGCCGGGATCGCGATCGCCGACGCCGAGGTCGACGGCGGCGCGGACCTGCTCATCCCGGGCGACCTCGGGATCGGCAACAGCACGCCGGCGTCGGTGCTCGTCGCGGCCCTGACCGGCACCGAGCCGGTCGCGGTGGTCGGGCGCGGCTCCGGCATCGACGACGACGCCTGGATGCGCAAGGCGACCGCGGTCCGCGACGCCCTGCGCCGCGCCCGCGTGGTCCTCGCCAACCCGATCGACCTGCTGCGCACGACGGCGGGTGCGGACATCGCCGCCATGGCGGGCTTCCTGGCCCAGGCCGCGGTCCGCCGGACGCCGGTGGTCCTCGACGGGCTCGTCGCGTGCGCCGCGGCCCTCGTCGCCGAAGACCTCGCGCCCGGCGCGCGCCGCTGGTGGGTGGCCGGGCAGCGGACCGCCGAACCCGCCCACTCGCTGGCCCTGGAGCACCTGGACCTGGGCCCGCTGCTGGAACTGGACGTCCGCCTCGGCGAAGGCACCGGCGCGGTGACGGCGTTGCCGCTGCTGATGATGGCCGCCCGCGTCCTCGCCGAAACCGCGACGCACGAGCAGGCCGGCGTCTCCGGCCCGGTCATCCCCGCCACCGCGACCTGAAACGCCATGAGGGGCACCTTCAGTCCGTGAAGGTGCCCCTCATGGCACAGCGGCTCAGCCGAGCTGGACCATCCAGTCGTCGGTGTCGGGGCGGGTGCCCTCCTGGATGCCGGTCAGCTCCTCGCGCAGCTTCATGGTGAGGGTGCCGGGCTGCCCGTCCGCGATGGTGAACTCGCCGTTGGCGTGCTTCACGTGGCCGACCGGGGTGATCACCGCCGCCGTGCCGCAGGCGAACGTCTCGGTCAGCTCGCCCGAGGCCGCCGCCTTCTCCCACTCTTCGGTGGAGATGCGGCGCTCTTCGATCTTGTAGCCGAGCCGCGAAGCCAGCTGCAGCAACGACTTCCGCGTGACGCCCGGCAGCAGCGAGCCGGTCAGCTCCGGCGTGACCAGCCGGGCGTTCTCACCGGAACCGAAGACGAAGAACAGGTTCATCCCGCCCATCTCCTCGACCCAGCGCCGCTCGACCGCGTCGAGCCAGACCACCTGGTCGCAGCCCTTCTCCACGGCCTGGGCCTGCGCGACGAACGAAGCCGCGTAGTTGCCCGCGCACTTCGCCGCGCCGGTGCCGCCGGGGGCCGCGCGCACGTACTCCGTCGACAGCCAGACGCTCACCGGCTTCACGCCGCCGGAGAAGTACGACCCGGCCGGGGACGCGATGACCGTGTACACGTAGTCGGCGGCCGGGCTGTTGACGCCCAGGCCGGTCGACGTCGAGATCATGAACGGCCGCAGGTACAGCGAGTCGCCCTGGCGGGTGGGCACCCACCGGCTGTCGACGGCGATGAGCTCGCGCAGCGAGTCGACGAAGAGGTCTTCGGGCAGCTGCGGCATCGCGAGCCGCTCGGCCGACTGCCGGAACCGCGCGGCGTTGGCGTCCGGGCGGAACGAGGAGATCGAGCCGTCCGGCTGGCGGTAGGCCTTGAGACCTTCGAAGATCGCCTGGCCGTAGTGCAGCACCGACGTCGCCGGGTCGAGCGTGAAGGGGGCGTACGGGCCGACCTGGGCGTCGTGCCAGCCCTCGGCCTTCGACCACTTCACGGTGACCATGTGGTCGGTGAAATAGGTACCGAAACCAGGAGCGCCGAGTACCTCCGCGACACGGTCCGCGCTCGCAGGACTCGGGTGCGGGACGTGGGCGAACTGCGTCGTGGTCGTCATGGCTAGACGATACCCTTTGGTCGGACGCACGTTAGTCGGATGTCCATGTGTTCCGGGTCCCCCGCGCGCTCCGCGGGCTCGCTCTAGTATGGCGTTGTGACCTACCACTCCACGCAGCCGGTGCCCCGGCCCAAGACCGGCGGGGCCGACGTCAAGACGTTCGTCACCGCGGTGCTGCTGACGTTCGGCGTCGGCCTGCTCGGCATGGTCGGCTGGGCGGTGCTCAGCAGCGGCTTCGGCGGGTTCCTCGGTCTCGTCGCGGGCGTCTTCGGCATCGTCTGGTGGCGGAGCATCCACGGCAAGACCGTGTTCCCGAAGGTGGTCCCGACGAAGTCGGTGGTCATCCTCGCCGTCATCAACGCCGTGCTGGCGCTGATCCTTCTCCTGACCGCGGGCTGAGTTCCGCCGGCAGCTCCGGCGCCGGCCAGCCGTCTTCCGGGCGGAAATCGGTGTCGGTCCCGTCGAACGGGTAGGCGCCGCGTTCGGCCAGCGCGCCGATCCGCTCGCCCTCGGCGCGCAGCCGGTCGAACTGCTCGAGCGTCAGGCGGCCGACCTCGAGCGCGGCCTCGGCCTCGTCTTCGTCGTCCCAGCGCCAGCTGCCGTCGCGCTCGACGACGACGTCGAGCACGCCGTCGATCCGGTCGACCGCGCCCGCCGTGCGGCCCAGCGGGATCTCCAGGTTGACGTACCAGTTCTTGAACCGGCCTTCGAGGTCGAAGAACCACCAGACCGACGACCACTCGTCCTCGGGGATCCGGCGCAGCGTCGACGCGCCGTGCCAGAAGTCGGCGACCGGCACCCGCGGGACGCGGAACCGCTGGTCCAGCGGGGCGTCCCGCATCAGCCGGCCGTCGGCGAGCCTGCTGCCCACGATCGAGGTGCCCGCCGGGATCCAGCCACGCAGCACGCGGCCGTCGTCTTCCAGCACGCGCAGCGGGTGGACCTGGCCGATCGAGCCGTCCGGGCGGTGGAACCGTTCGACCACCGTCTGCCCCGGCCGCCAGCGTCGATCAGTCACGCGCTCCACTGTACCGGCGCGCGCGCACGCCCAGTAGCAGCTCGATCACGGTCACCAGTCCCGCGGCGACGAGCACCGGCAGCACCGGCAGGAAGTACGCGGCCGCCGCGGCGACGGCCAGGCCGGCCAGCCCGGGCAGCCCCGCCCGCGTCCGGACCACGGTCCCCGCGGCCAAGGCCGGCACGACCGTGGCGACCACGGCGAAGGCGGTGAGCAACGGCTGCAGCGCGTCCGCGTCGGCGGCCGAGAGCAGGTCGCGCAGCGAGGTGAGCGACAGCCCGAGCCGGACGGCGCCGAGCTGGTAGAGCGCGGCGAAGGCGGCCAGGACGGCGACCCCGCCGAGCAGCAGCACGCGCACGCCCGCGTGCTCACGGCCGCCGGGCCGCAGGAAGGGCAGTGCGAGCACGGCGGCGACGAGGACACCCGCGAAGTCCGGTGGCCGGAGGGCGTCGGACGTCCCCACCGGCGTGACGGCCACGCACACCACGAGGAGCACCAGTCCCGCGGCGAGCAGCAGCCCGCCGGTGATCCGTACGACGATCGTCGGGACCTTCAGCCCGGCGAACCCCGCGCCGGCGACCACGACGACGAAGGCCGCCGCGGCGAGTTCGCGGTGCGCCGGGAAGACGTAGGCCCCGAACGCGATCGCGTAGACGGTCACCTCGGCGAGCCTCGCGACCGCCACGACGACCCGGTCGACCTGGGCATCCCCCGGCTCCGGCACCCGCGCCGACACCCCGGCGGCGACCGCCGCGAGCACCAGCCCGGCGAGCAGCCACCAGCCCGCGCCCGCCGCCCCCGCCGCCAGCAGCACCAGCAGCCCGCCACCCAGCCGCACGCGGTCCTCCCTCTCCCTCTGTTCACCCCGGCTTCCGTCGTCATTAGCATGGCTCACGATCCCGGCCGGGCCGGTGCCCGGTACCACCGAGAACGCGCGAGGAGCCAGAAGTGACCGTGCCTAAGCTCGCCCTGTCCGACAACACCGGGGAGGCACTGGCCAAGACGCGCGCCGACGTGGTCGTCATCGGCACCCTGCAGGGCGAGGACGGCCCGGTGCTCGCCGCCGGTGCCGCCGCCGTCGACGCCGCCTTCGACGGCCGCCTCGCCGACCTGCTGGCCACCCTCGGCGCGAGCGGCAAGGCCGAAGAGGTCGTCAAGGTCCCGACGCTGGGCAAGCTCCCGGCCGCCGTCGTGCTCGCCGTCGGCCTCGGCAAGCCGGGCGACGCCGTCACCCCCGAGCAGGTCCGCCGCGCCGCGGGTGCCGCCGGCCGCGCGCTGGCCGGCACCGACCGCGCGCTCGTCACGCTGTCCGAGCTCGACCTGCAGGCCGCCGTCGAGGGCACGATCCTCGGCTCGTACGTCTTCACCGCGTACCGCAGCGAGAAGGGTGACGCGCCGGTCGCGAAGGTCGACTTCGCGAGCCCGGCCGACGGCACCGCCCGCGAGCACAAGGCGACGCTGAAGGCCGCGACCTCCATCGCCGAGGCCGTCCTCACCGCCCGCGACCTGATCAACACCCCGCCGAACGACCTCTACCCGGCCTCCTTCGCCGACCGCGCGAAGAAGCTGGCCGAGGACAACGGCCTCGAGTTCGAGGTCCTCGACGAGAAGGCCCTGAAGCGCAAGGGCTTCGGCGGCATCCTCGGCGTCGGCGGCGGCTCGTCCCGCCAGCCGCGCCTGGTGCGCATCGGCTACAAGCCGGCCAAAGCCGCCAAGAAGGTCGCGCTGGTCGGCAAGGGCATCACGTTCGACTCCGGCGGCATCTCGCTCAAGCCCGCCGCGAACATGGACCACATGACCTCGGACATGTCCGGCGCCGCCGGCGTGCTCGCGGCCGTGGTGCTGGCCGCGAAGCTGAAGTACCCGCTCGAGGTCGTCGCCCACATCCCGCTGGCGGAGAACCTGCCGTCGGGGACGTCCTACCGCCCGGGCGACGTGCTGACGATGTACGGCGGCAAGACCGTCGAGGTCCTCAACACCGACGCCGAGGGCCGCCTGGTCCTGGTCGACGCGATGGTCCGCGCGGCCGAGGAGAACCCGGACTACCTGATCGAGACCTCGACGCTGACCGGCGCCCAGGTCGTCGCGCTCGGCAACCGAACCGCCGGCGTGATGGGTTCGGAGGACTTCCGCGACCGCGTCGCCGGGATCATGCAGGCCACCGGCGAAAACGGCTGGGCCATGCCGCTGCCGGAGGAACTGCGCGCCGACCTCGACTCGCGCCTGGCCGACCTGGCCAACGTGACCGGCCACCGCTGGGGCGGCATGCTCGCGGCCGGCATCTTCCTGCGCGAGTTCGTCGCCGACGGCCTCGACTGGGTCCACATCGACATCGCGGGCCCGTCGTTCAACACGGGTTCCCCGTGGGGCTACACCGGCAAGGGCGGCACGGGCGTCCCGGTCCGGTCGATCGCCGCGATCCTGGCCGACATCGCCGCCAACGGCTGAGTTCCGGCACCGCCGGTCGTGAGTGTTGGGGGGGGGGGGGTACCCCCGCGGAAAACCCCCCCCGCGCGGCCTGACGCCCCGGGGGGCCGAACGGTAGTCGGTGAAACCCCGCAACAACCCAGCAAAAAGGA
>NZ_JBEZDL010000047.1:0-27290 GCF_040648295.1 Amycolatopsis sp. NPDC049159 | reverse complement strand
GGTTCGGCCTCGGCCGTCGCGAGGAACTCCTCGGTCTCTTCGGCCGAGGAGGTCGTCTGCACCCGCCCGCAACCCGCCCGTCAGCCGGCCGCGCCGCTACGGCTAGCCCGAGTACGCGCCGCCGTCGAGGTCCTCGATCAGCGTGCGCCCGGTCGGCGTCCAGCCCAGCAGTTCCCGCGTGGCGGTGCTCGTGGCCGCCAGGTCCATCGCGAAGAACGCGCCGATCCACCCGAAGTGGCCCGGGACGTCGTCGGGGTCGATCGAAGCGACCGGCAGGTCGAACGCCCGCCCGATCGCTTCGGCGATCACCCTCGTCGGTACGCCTTCCTCGGCGACCGCGTGCAGGCGGCTGCCCGCCGGGGCCTTCTCCAGGCCGAGGACGACCATGCGCGCGGCGTCGCCGACGTGCACCGCGGCCCAGCGGTTGGTGCCGTCGCCGGGGTAGCCGGCCACGCCCTTCTCGCGGGCGATCGCGGACAGGTGCGCGATGAACCCGTGGTCGCCGGTGCCGTGCACGGTCGGGGAGAACCGGAGGCTCACCGGGTGCAGGCCGCGGTCGGTGAACCCGAGCGCGAGGTTCTCGGCGCCGCCGCGCGGGGAGTCCGGGCCGTGGAACGGGGACGCGTCGGCTTCGGTGGCGGGCTTGCCCTGCACCAGGCCCGCGACCCCCGAGGCCAGCAGGAACGGGCGGCCGGTGCCGGCGAGTGCGTTGCCGATGGTCTCGACGGCGGCCCGCTCGGCCGCGTTGGAGGCGGCCTGGTCGGCGAAGTCGTGCTTGTTGGCCAGGTGGATGACCGCGTCGGCCGCCTCGGCGCCGGCGCGGAGACCGGCCAGGTCGTCGAGCTCGCCGCGCCGGACCTGGACGCCGGCCGCTTCGAGCTTCGCGGCCGACGCGGCCGAGCGGGCCAGCCCGGTGACCTCGTGGCCGGCGGCGAGCAGTTCGCCGACGACGGCCGTGCCGATCCAGCCGGAGGCTCCGGTGACGAAAACGCGCATGGCGTGAACTCCTTCGAGGAAGATGTGATGTCAGTGACCGACGTCAGTCGCTGACATCGCTACCGTACGCCTTCATGTCAGGCGCTGTCATCACTAGACTCGGCGGCATGGTGCGCTGGGAACCCGGGACCGCGGAGCGGCTGCAGCAGGCCGCGCTCGAACTGTTCGCCACCCGCGGCTACGAGCAGACGACCGCCGCGGAGATCGCGCAGGCCGTCGGCCTGACCGAGCGCACCTTCTTCCGGCACTTCAGCGACAAGCGCGAAGTGCTCTTCCAAGGGCAGGAACTGCTGGTCCAGGCCTTCCTCGACGGCATCGCCGCGGCCCCGCCGGAGGCGTCACCGCTCGAGGTCGTCGCCTCGGCGCTGCGGTCGTCGTCGGCCTTCTTCCCGGACGAGCGCCGTCCGCACTCCCGCACGCGGCAGTCCGTGATCGACCGCCACCCCGCGCTGCAGGAACGGGAGCGTCACAAGCTGACGACGCTGGCCACGACGGTCGCCGACGCCCTGCGCGCCCGCGGCGTCGGCGAGCCCGCGGCCACCCTCGCGGCGGAATCGGGGGCCACGGTGTTCGGGATCGCGTTCAGCCGGTGGCTGCGCGAGGAGGGGTCGCTGGCCGACCTCGCGGCCGAAGTGCTGGACGAGCTGCTGACGCTGGCCGGCGAAGCCGCTCAGGCGTTGCGCTCCCCGAGGTGAAGCCGCGCCTGAGCCGGTGGCTCAGGCGACGAGGTCGTCCCAGCGGACCAGGATCGCCGCCGCGAGGACCCCGGCGACCAGGATCTTGACGGCGACCAGCGCACCGCTCACCCCGCTGAAGGACAAGAGGTCCAGCGCTGTGCCGGTCACGAACGCCGCGCCGAACACCCGGGCGCCCCACCGGCGGCGGAAAGCCAGGGCCACCAGTGCGATCAGCTGGACCGCGGTCGCGAACAGGGCGAGCAGGAACCACGGTGAGGTCTCACCGCCGTGGGCGAGGTCGCCGGACAGCACCGAGATCCCGGCGATCAGCAGCACGATCGTGCCCAGGCCGAAGACGACCAGCATCACCGGCAGGAAGATCCGGCCCGCGCCCTCCGGCGTGGCGCGTTCGGGCAGACGGCGACGCGGCACGGTGAGCCTCCACTCGGTTCGTGAACCACGACCGTGCCCGACCGCGCGGCCCGCGCCCACGGTGCTTTTGCCGCCACGACAATTTTTACCCGCGCCCATTCGGAGTATTCCGCCAATGCGCGACGAGATCGGCTGAAATCGGCAAGAAGTTGTGTAACGCGTTCATGATCCTCTGCGAATGCAGAACCGTGAAAACTTCGATTACGCGATTGGCCGCGGTTGTCGCCGCGGCGATGATCTGTTGTGGTCTGGAAACCGCGGGCACCCTTCCGGCGGCCCAAGCGTCCACGGTGGAGCCGCAGTGTCCCGAAGAGGGGTGCGGCGGCGATCCCGGTCTCCCGGGGGACCCCGGTACGCCGCCGCCCACCACGCCCGCTCCGGCGACCTGCGCCAACCAGGGCACGCCCGTCTACAGCGGATCGGTGACGTCCTACACCCCGGACTGCGGCACGGGCTACCGCGTCCACGCCTACACCACCGTGCTGCGCTGGGACTCCTACTCCGGCGGCAGCCCGGTCAAGTCCGCCCGGGTGCAGAGCTACATCCGGTTCGAACGCGCCAACGGCGACGGCCTCGACGCGCGCGACACCCGCGTGTCCTGCCACGACACCTACGGCGGCTCCGGCTCCGACCACGAGGACAAGGCCACCAAGACCACCGTCACCTACAACACCGGCAGCGTCCCGCCGGGTGCGGCGGTGACCGTGACCTGCGAACAGCAAGCCACCTACAACAACGTCACCTACTCGACCACGACCGTCCAAACGGTCTACGCACCCCACCCGTACTGATCGGCGGCGCTCCGGCGGCCTGCTGCTGAAACGGGCCGCCGGAAAACCGCTCCGCCATTCGTGCGTGGCACGGGCAATTCCGGTCGGGTCGCATTTCGGCGGAGGTGAGCGCGAGCACGGCAAAGCGTGCGATCGTTCGCCGAAATGCGCGGCCGTGGCGGGGGACTAGGCTGGCGGCCTCATGACCAGGGGCCGGTCCGCGGCCGTGCGCGAGGAGTCGCCGCCATGCCAGCCGATCGGGCCGAGGCCCGGACCCGTCACCCCCGTCACCAGCGCCGCGGCGAGGCCCGGCTGCCGGCCGCCGTCGCGACCCTCGTGGCCATCGCGCTCTACCTGGCCCTGCCCGAACAGTTGCTGGTCGCGCCCCGGTTCGTCGTGCCGGCGCTGGAAATCCTGCTGCTGGTGCCGCTGGTCGCGATCAACCCGCGGCGCGTCACCCGGCAGACCAGGATCTCCCGTGTCCTGTCGCTCTCGCTGGTCGTCGTCATCGGCGTCACCAACCTGGGAGCGCTGGCGCTGCTCATCCACGACCTGGTCGCCGGTGCGGCCGGCGACGGCCAGGCCCTGCTGCTCGGCGCGCTGCAGGTCTGGCTGACCAACGTGATCGCGTTCGGGCTGGCCTACTGGGAGCTCGACCGGGGCGGCCCGGTCAAGCGCACCCAGTCCGGCCGCGCCGATCTCCCGCTGGCCGATTTCCGGTTCTCCCAGGACGAGAACGCCGACACCGTCGAGGAGGTCGCCGACGGGTCCAGCGTCAAGGCCGACTGGGTGCCGACGCTGGTGGACTACCTGTACGTGTCGGTGACCAACTCGACGGCGTTCAGCCCCACCGACACCATGCCGCTGTCGTCGCGGGCGAAGGTGCTGATGGCGGTGCAGAGCGTCGCCGCGTTGCTGACGTCGTTGCTGGTCATCGCCCGCGCGGTCAGCGTCCTGAAGTAGCACCGGGCGATCCGGCTGTTGCTTGTTCTGCCATGCGGAAGTTAGTCTCCGCAGAACGAAACTGTGGAAGGCCGGGTGGCGGGCCGTCGCTCGCTCCTACCGAGAGGCGGATTCGATGGCGGAGAGCACGCCGGAGACGGGTGACGTGGCGGCCGCGGCAGGCAGGCCCGAGGACGAACGGCTCGGGATCGGCAAGAGCTTCGCCTACGGCGTCCAGCACGTCTTGACCATGTACGGCGGGATCATCGCGCCCCCGCTGATCATCGGGGGCGCCGCGGGCGTCTCGCCCACCGAGATCGGGCTGCTCGTCGCGTCGTGCCTGTTCATCGGCGGGCTGGCGACGATCCTGCAGTCCTACGGCGTGCCCTTCTTCGGCTCCCGGCTGCCGCTGGTGCAGGGCACCTCCTTCGCCGGCGTGGCGACGATGACCGCGATCGTGGCCGACGGCGGGCTCCCCGCGGTGTTCGGTGCGGTGATCGTGTCCGCGCTGCTCGGCCTGCTCATCACGCCGGTGTTCTCCCGGCTGGTGAAGTACTTCCCGCCGGTCGTGACCGGCACGGTGATCACGGTGATCGGGCTCAGCCTGATGCCGGTCGCGGCCCGGTGGGCGATGGGCAACGACACCAAGGCCGCGGATTCCGGGTCGGTCTCCAACATCGGGCTGGCCGCGGCGACGCTGGCGATCGTGCTGCTGCTGAGCAAGATCGCCGTGCCGGCGATTTCCCGGCTCTCGATCCTGCTGTCCATCGTGGTCGGCACCGCGCTGGCCGCCGTGCTCGGCAAGGCCGATTTCTCCCAGGTGGGGAACGGCCCGATCTTCGCGGTGCCGGCCCCGTTCGGCTTCGGCGCACCGACCTTCGACGTCGCCGCGATCGTGTCGATGTTCATCGTCATCCTGGTGACCCTGACCGAGACCACGGCCGACATCCTCGCGGTGGGGGAGATCGTCGGCACGAAGGTCGGCAAACGCCGGATCGGCGACGGCCTGCGCGCCGACATGGCCTCCTCGGCGATCGCACCGATCTTCAACGGTTTCATCCAGAGCGCCTTCGCCCAGAACGTCGGCCTCGTCGCGATCACCGGCGTCCGGAGCCGGTTCGTGGTGACGGCCGGCGGCGGGGTCCTGGTGGTCCTCGGCCTGCTACCGGTGCTGGGCCGGGTGGTCGCGGCCATCCCGTACCCGGTCCTGGGCGGCGCCGGCCTGGTGCTGTTCGGCACGGTCGCGGCCTCCGGCATCAAGACACTGTCCAAAGTGGACTACAACGGCAACCTCAACCTGGTGATCGTCGCGGCTTCGGTGGGCCTGGGCATGGTCCCGATCGCGGTGCCCGGCTTCTACGACCGGTTCCCGGCGTGGGTCGGCACGATCTTCCACTCGGGGATCAGCGCCGCCGCGCTCCTGGCCGTCGTGCTGAACCTGGTGTTCAACCACCTGAAGCCGGGCAAGGCGGGCAGCGAGCCGTCGGTCTTCGCGACGGCGACCCGCGTGATCGACTACTCGGACCTCAAGGTCCTTTCCCGTCTGGAGAACGGCGACAAGGTCGTCGACGGCAAGATCGTGGACGCGCAGGGCCGCCCGGTCCCGGTACGGGACTCCGACGGGCAGCCGGTGTCCTACCGGATCGGCGCCGAGCCGGAGGAACACTGACGCGACGGGCTCCGGGGTGGGTGTATTCGAGGAGCTACCGCCGTCCTGAGCGGCGCGGCAGAGCTCGTTCCCGTCCGTATATTGGGGTGATGGGGTGGCGAAGCGGAGCGCGTGGGGTCCGTGGCACTGCGGACGACGGCGTGCTGTCTGCTTTGGATCCCGGCTCTCGCATTCTTTGTGGCACCAAGCCCCGCTCCTGGCCCTCGACCGCGCGCAACCCGGGTGGGTCGGTGGCTCGGGCCGCGCACACGCTCGTGGTAGCCGAAAGTCCTGACCTTGACGGGCAGGGACGCAGCAGCCCAGGTGGTGCGCGACACCGGGATTGAACCAGTGACCTCTTCCGTGTCAGGGAAGTGGGTCACCTGTTCTGACCCGTGTTCGTCGGGCGAAGCCGCCAGGCGCCGATGCGCTGAACCAGCGCTTCGCGGTAAGCGAATGGCGTCCGGCACCAACCGCGTGCCGGACGCCTACGCGAACACTCCAGCTCATCCCCTCACCGGGGGAGTACGCCCCAGTTGACGGCGCAGCCATGCCGCTCGAGCAGCGACGGCGTCCCGCGAGAGCACGGCATCGGGAACCACGACGTCGAACCCGTGGAACCCGCCGGGCCAGACGTGCAGCTCGACGTCGCAGCCCGCCTGCCACAAGCGGCTCGCGTAGGCGACGTCCTCGTCCCGGAACGTTTCGGCCGACCCGACGTCGACGAACGCGGACGGCAGTCCGGAGAGGTCCGCGGCGCGGGAAGGCGCGGCGTACGCAGAAACGTCCGGTCCTCCGCGAACGCCGTCGCCGAGGAGCGCGTTCCAGCCGGTCTCGTTCGAGGAGCTGTCCCAGATGCCGAGGCCGCGCATCTGCCGCGCGGAGGGCGAGTCGTTGCGGTCGTCCAGCATCGGCGACAGGAGCAGCTGGGCCAGGATGGCCGGGCCGGTGCGGTCGCGTGCCATCAGGCTGACAGCCGCTGCGAGGCCGCCGCCGGCGCTCGCGCCGCCGATGACGATGCGCTCGGGGTCGATGTTCAGCTCGGGGGCGTGCTCCGACACCCACGCCAGGCCCGCGTAGCAGTCCTCGACGGGACCCGGGTGGGGTGTCTCGGGTGCGAGCCGGTACTCGACCGAGACCACGGCCATGCCCATCGGTTCGGCCAGGTTCAGCATCTCGACCAGGCCGAACCGGTTGTCTCCGACGATCATGCCGCCCCCGTGGACGTGGTAGATCGCCGGGGCCGGGGCCGCCGCGTGCTTCGGGAGGCAGATCAGCAGCGAGATGTCCGGTTCCCCGGCCGGCCCCGGCACCGCCCGCTCCTGCACGCTGTAGGCGCCACCGCGCGAGAGGATCTCGTCGGTCGGGGTCTCCACCCCGGGGACCGGCTCGCGCATCTCGACGATGGTGTCCGGACGGTACGCGTCGGGAGGGCGCAGGCCGGTCAGCACCTCGACCACGGGAGCGAGTTCCGGATCGAAGGGTGGTGGCGGTCCGACCGGCCGGGTGGCGGACCGGTCCGTGACTTGCGCGGTCATGTGTTCTCCTTGAGACAACCGAGCCGAGCGTTCGAGTTCTGCTTGCGCAGGAGGGGTTCGGCAGCCGGATCGAACTGCCGGAACCCCTCCTCGCTCAGACGGTCGGCACAGTTCCGCCGTCGATCACGTACTCGGCGCCCACGATCGCCGAGGCGCGGTCCGAGACCAGGAACCCGACCAGGTCCGCGATTTCCCCGGTGTTCGCGAACCGTCCCAGCGGTACCCCGCCGAGGGAGTCGTAGATGGTCTGCTTGGCTGCTTCACGGGTGAGCCCGTTGCCCTCGGCGATCCGGTCCACGAACCTTTCGTAGGCTTCGGTCTCGATCCCGCCGGGGCTGATCGCGTTGACCCGCACGCCGCGCGGCGCGAGCTCGTTGGCGAGTCCCTTGCTGTACGTGCGCAGAGCGGCCTTCGCGGCCGCGTACGCCAGGGACGCGTCGTACTGGGGTAGTTCCCGCTGGATCGAGGTGAAGTGCAGCACCACGCCCGCCCCGGACTCGATCATCGCCGGGAGCAGAGCCCGGTCGAGCCGCACCGCTCCCAGGAAGTTGAGGTTCAGCTCGGTGAGCCACTGGTCATCGGTGATGACGGCGAATCCACCGGCCGGCGTCGACGCGCCGCCGACGACGTGCACCAGGATGTCGAGTGCGCCGCCGGCCTCGGCGATCCGGGCGGCCACCGCGTCGGTGCCTTCGATCGTCGTCACGTCCGCTTCGATGAACCGGTCGGGGTGCTCGTACCCGGCGGGCATCGTTCGCGCCGTCACGTACACGTCGGCACCCAGCTCTCGCAGCCTCTCCGCGACGGCCTTGCCCGAGCCCTTCGAGCCGCCCGTGACCAGTGCCCGGCGACCGTCGAGACGATCACGGTCTGAACTAGACATTTTTCTCTCCAGTGAAGATCGGCGTGGCGGATCCGGTCAGGCCGGGTGGTTGGCGATGACGAGTTCGGCGATGAGGTCGTCCCGCACCGCGAACCGGTAGTCGAGCTCGGCGACGCCACCCGGGAAGGTGCCCTCGAGCCGCACGGTCACCACCCAGTGGGTGTCGTCGACGCGGCGGGCGCCGAGCTGCTCGGTCGTGTACTCGAACTCGGACCCGGCGTCCCGCAGGAACGCGTGGGCCGTCTCCCGGCCGCGGAAGGTCTCGCCCTGGTCGACGAGCACCGCGTCCTCGGTGAGGAACGACGAGGCGGTGCCGGCGTCGCGGACGACGTGGGCGGCGAAGAACCCGCGCACGGGGGTCGGGAGCAGATCGGACGGGAGATCGGTGTGCTGTGTCATGCGGCCATCGTGTGACCTCGCGGCGTGGGAGGGTCAAGCCGTGGACTCTCTCCCCGGGGGAGAGTCCAGAATGGAGGCATGCTGAGCATCGGGGAGTTCTCGCGGCTGACCCACTTGAGCGTGCGGACCCTGCGCCGGTACCACGAGGCGGCCCTGCTGGAGCCCGTCGTGGTGGACGAGACCACCGGTTACCGCTACTACGGCCTCGACCAGATCCCGGCCGCGCAGGTCATCCACCGGCTCCGCGAACTCGACGTCCCCTTGAACGATGTGCAGCGAATCCTGCGGACTCCCGACCCCGGTGTCCGGGCGGCCCTGGTCGCGGACCACCTGCAACGCCTCGAGGACGTGCTCGACCGCACCCGGGCCGCGGTCGTGTCGCTGCGGCGCCTGCTGCGGCCCGACCCCGCGCCGATCGATGTCGAGCTGCGTGCGGAGCCCGCCCGGACGGTCGCGGCGGTGGAGGCCGTGGTCGGGCACGGCGATGTCGAGGCCTGGTTCGCGGGCGCGATGGCCGAGTTGGAGGCGGCCGTCGGCGCCGCCGCGACCGGGCCGCCGGGCGGCTGCTACGACAACGCCCTTTTCGAACAGGAGCGCGGTCACGCGCTCGTCTACCTGCCGACCGCCGCGCCACCTCGCACCGGACGCGTGCACCCCGCGGTTCTCCCGGCCGCGGAACTGGCCGTCACCACCCACGTCGGCGAGCACGACGGCATCGAGGTCACCTACGGCGAACTCGGGACCTGGGTGGTGGAGAACGCGATGTCGGTGGCCGGGCCGGTGCGGGAGGTCTACGTCGCCGGCCCTCGCGACTCGAGCGATCCCGCCGCGTGGCGCACCGAGATCGGCTGGCCCGTCTTCCGCGTCACCTGAAGCGGCCGGAGCGCGGCACCCGATCGGCGGCGGTCCGGAACCGCGCCGGGTGCCCTCAGCGGATCGCGCCGTGCGGGAGGACGGCGTGCACGCCCCACGTCTCGTTGGCGACCTGGGTGATCCGCAGGTCGACGACCGGTGAGGCCAGCGCGAGCGCGGTGGGGCGGTCCAGGTCGTGGATCCGCTGCAGCCAGGTCACCATGGCGGCCAGCGCGTCGGCCATGGCCTCGTCGAGGCCGGCGCCGAAGCCGAAGGTGACCCGGCCTTCGGGGGTTTCGGCGTGGATACCCGGGACCGCCGCGTCCGCCGCCAGGGTGAGGGTGACCTCCGTGGTCATCGGGCACTCGATCGCCGTTCCGCCGACTTCGCCGTTGCCCTGGGCCGCGTGCCCGTCGCCCAGGTGCAGCAGCGCGCCGGGAACGGTCAGCGGCAGGAACAACGTCGACCCGGCGACCAGGTCCCGGCAGTCGAGGTTGCCGCCGCCGAGCGCCCGCGGCGGAATGGTCGAGTGCGGTCCCGGCTCGGCCGGTGGAACGCCGACGACACCGAGGAAGGGGGCGACGCCGACGGTGTGGCCGAGGTCGCTGGTGGCGGTTTCGCCGGTGATGTCCCACGTCAGCCACGTGCCCGGGCCGTCGGCGACGCCGAGCCCGCGGTTGAGCGCGGTGTCCTTCACCCCGGCCGTGGTCCAGCCCCAGTCGCCGGGCGCGATCGACGTGAAGTGCACGCCCAGGACCATGCCCGGCTCGGCGCCGCGCACCGCGATCGGCCCGGTCAGGCAGTGCCCGCGCCGTTCCGGGTACATCGCGGGGCCGTCCACTCGCCGGTCCAGGTAGCCGGCGGCGTCGAGCGAGCCAATCAGGACGGAGTCGCCCGGATCGACGGTGAGCACGGGCGGGGTGGCCCGGTCGAGGACGTCCACTGTGGTCTCCCGCGTCGCGGGAAGCTGGTGCTCGGCCACGGTTTTCCTTTCCGGTGCGGACGTTCAGCGGAGCAGGGACCCGGCGGTCGGCGCCAGGCGCACCGTGGACGCGGGCGCCGCGGTCAGCGCGGCAACGGTTCCGGCCAGGGCCGCGCACCGGGGATCCCGGTGGACGGCGTTCAGGATGTGTTCGCGGTCGGTGTCGTTTTCGAAGCGCCTGATCCAGACTACGGCGTCTTCGTCGCCGGCCACGGTGAACGAGCCCGCCACGCGCATCTCCAGTTCCTGGTGCAGCGGGATGACGGTCTCGTCCAGGTAGCGGGCCAGTTCGGCGCCCCGGCCGGGACGGGCGTGCTCGGTGCGGATCTCGTAGAACATCGGTGGTACTCCCTCGTGGCGGTCAAGAGCGGCGGGCGGCGGCGAGCGCGTAGACGTCGGGGGAGCCTTCCCACGGCGCGGTGCGCGCCACGGTCCAGTGCTCGATGAGCCACCGGCCGTCGAACTTGCGCAACTTCACCTCCCAGTGGCCGCGCATCGTGCAGTGGTCGACGACGCCGGGACCGGCGGGGACGTGGTGGTAGGCGACGACGTGCGCGCGGCACGTGGCACCGTCGCCGGAGGGCCGCACGACGAGGTCGGTGGCGGTGTGGTGGGTGCTGTCGAAACCCTCCAGGGTCGCGCGGGCCAGCTCGACGAGGCCGTCGGCGGTCACCGTCGTCGGCGGCCTGCCGTGGTAGTGCGTCGACAGGTCCAGCGTCACCTCGTCGGCGAACAGCCGCCGCAGGGAGGCCCAGTCCCGGTCGTCCTGGGCGTGGGCGAGCCCGGCGACGACGTCGGCGATGGCCGCGCGGTCGAGAAGGTCCTGCAGTGCGTTCATGGTCGAGGCTCCTCGGACGCGGGGCGGTCGATCACCGGCAGGACCAGCCGGCTGGGGTGCGCGGGTCCGTGGTGGACGTGGTTGACGGCGACCACCACGTCGCCGGTGCCGTCGGTGGCGATCGTCGCGCCGGTGTTGGTGTTGCGGTCGTAGCGGGGGAAGTTGCTGCCGGCCACCTCGAGCCGGATGCGGTGCCCGGGCCGGAAGACGTTCGCGGTGACGCCGAGGTCGAGGGTGAGTCCGGCGTCCGTGCCCGGCGCGAGGAGCACGGGTTCGGTGAGCGACTTCCGGTAGCGGACGCGCTGGATGCCTTCGCACAGCAGGATCGCCCGGCCGTCGGGGTGCACGTCGACGAGCTTGCCGGTGAAGTCGGTGTCCGGTGTGGACGATCGGATGTGCAGCACCAGGGTGACGTGCCCGGTGACCTCGACCGGACGCTCGAGAACCGGAGTGGTGAAGCACAGGACGTCCTCGCGCGCTTCCACCGCGGCCTGGTCGGCCGGTCCGGGGTGGGTTCCCGGCGCGGCGGCGAGCACGGTGCCGCCCAGGCTGGGCACCGGATCGCGCGGGTCGTAGCGAAACGTGTCGGTCGCGTCCGCGGGCGGGATGGCGGAGTTCAGGAGACCGTCGCCGCCGGCGGTGTTGGCGCGGCCGCCGCCGTCGAGGAAGAAGTCGGTGTACCGGGTGTCCGGCAGCGGCCAGTCCGGCTCGTCGCGCCACTCGTCGGCCCCCATGACGAAGATCCGGACCCGGTGGGTGTCGTCGGGGAGCTCGCGGCCGCGGACCCAGCGGTCGAAGAACCGCAGGTGCGCTTCGGTGATGCCGGCGGTCTTGATGCTGCCGGCGAGCCCGAACGACCGGTCGGGGTAGGTGCCGAGATCGGTGCCGTCGGGATGGGACCAGGGGCCGATGATCAGCCGCTGGCCGTCGCGGGCGGCGGCAGTGCCACCGCGGCGGCGCAGCATCCGGTACGACCGCACGGTTTCACCGACGAACACGTCGTACCACCCTCCGATGTGGAGCGCCGGGACGGTGATCCGCTCGCCGTGGTCGGTCGCGGCGATCTCCCGCCAGAAGGCGTCGCGTTCCGGGTGGTCGAGCACGTCGGCGAACCAGGGCAGGGACCGGGTCACCGCGGCGCGGCCGGCTATCGGCAACGGCTCGTGCAGCGACCGCGGCTCGGCCAGGCCGGACAGCAGCGCTCCGGCGTCGGCGGGGTCACCACGCCCCTCGCCGAGGCCACGACGCAGGTTGCGCAGGGCCGAAAGGGTGCCCCAGGTCAGGACCGCGTCCTGGGACAGCGCGCCGCCGGGGGAGCGCCACGGTGCCGCGTACGGGTCGGCCGAGGTCATCACCGGCGCGATCGCCCGCAGCGCCGGAACGCCGTGCGCGGCGGCCTGCCACTGGCTGAACCCCATGTACGACCCGCCCCACATGCCGACCGCGCCGTCGCACCACGGCTGCGCGGTGAGCCAGGCGAGGGTGTCGACGCTGTCCGGGCCTTCGTGGGTGTGCGGCACGAACGTCCCGGGCGAGCGGGAGGTACCCCGGACGTCCTGCGCCACCACGGCGTATCCCGCTCCGACGAGGGCGAACACGTCGGGGAGCTTCGGATTGCCGTACAGCCCGGCGTCGTCCTTGCCGTAGGGCGTGCGGACCAGCAACGCGGGGAACGGCCCGGGTCCGTCCGGAAGCCACACGTTGGTGGCGAGCTCGACGCCGTCGCGCATCGGCACCGGCACGTCGACCTCCACCGTGAAGGTCATGCCGTCACCGGGTTTTCGGCGGACGAGGTGAGCATCCAGTGGCTGAACGCGGCGTAGTGCCGCGCGAACTCCTGCGGGGTGGGGGAGTGCTCCACGGCCGCCGAGAGTTCCGCGACGTGGGCGTACCGCGGGATCCGGTCCGCCTCGTAGGCGGCCAGCGCCGCGGGCACGTCCCCGCCCGGGGTGAGCAGGCGGCCGAGCAGCGCGGCGTCTTCGACGCCCAGCGTCGCCCCGGCGGTGATGTGCGGCGACATCGCGTGCGCCGCGTCGCCGGCGAGCACGACGCGCCCGGACGTCCAGTGCGGCAACGGCGGCACGAGCATGATCTGGTTGTGCAGGATCAGTTCCTCGGGCGTGGCGTGGATGAGTTCGGTGAGGACCCCGCCGTGCTCGCCGTCGTCGAGGTGCGCGGCCCGGGCCAGAGCCTGCTCCTTGAGGGTGCCGGTCGGTTCCGGCGTGTCGAACTGGTTCACCAGCCAGTAGACGCCGCCGTCGTGGGTGCGCACGTACCCGCCGCGGCAGCGGTCGCCGCCGAGGATGACCCGGTTCCCGGTCAGGGCGAGACCCGGGTCCGGGAGCACCGCGCGCCACGCGTGGTGCCCGGGGTGTTCCTCCGCCGGCTTCCCCGGCACCAGCTGCGCGCGCACCGCCGAGTACGCGCCGTCCGCCCCGACGAGCACGTCGGCGGTGTCCTCGCTGCCGTCGGTCAACCGGACGGTGACGCGATCGGCGTGCTCGTCGTACGCGGCGAACCCGGTGGCGAGGCGGATGTCGTCCCGGCCGACGGCGTCGGCGAGCAGATCGGTGAGTTTCGCCCGGTGCACCAGCAGGAACCGGTGGTCCTCAACGCCGAACTCCGGGGTTTCGAGCAGCCGTCCGGCCGTGTCGTGGAAGTACATCTCCCCGGGTTTGCCGACCGCCCGCACCTGGTCGCCGACGCCGAGTTCGTCGAACACGGCCAGTGCGTTGGCCCACAGCCCCAGTCCCGCGCCGGCCGCGCGGATCTCCGGCGCGTGCTCGTGGACCACCACGTCGATTCCGTTGCGGCGCAAGGCGAGAGCACTCGTCAGTCCCACGATCCCGCCGCCGATCACCACAGCTCGCATCGCTGTCCTCCTCCGTCGTCTGAACCCGACGTTAAGGACCGTCGCCGGTTAACTCCAGTGCAACGTTGGTACCTACTCATTCCATCTGTGATAATCGGCGCGTGGACCACGACCTGAACCTCATCGAGGCGCTGGACGCGCTGCTCACCGAAAGCAGCGTGACGAAGGCGGCGGAGCGCCTGCACACGTCGGCCCCGGCGATGAGCCGCACGCTGGCCCGGCTGCGGCGCGCGTTCGACGACCCGCTGCTCGTCCGGGCCGGCCGCGATCTCGTGCCGACCCCGCGGGCGCTGGAGCTGCGAGGGGAGGTGCACGCGATCGCCGCCCGGGCCCGTGCGCTCTTCGGCCCGTCGACGGCCGCCGACCCGCGGACCGCGGTGCGCGTGTTCGACCTGCAGGTCACCGACATGCTGTCCACGACGTTCATCCCGTCCCTCATCGACGACCTGCGGACCCAGGCGCCGGGGATCTCCCTGCGGCTGCGACCGGAAAACCTCCAGGACGTCCCGGCGCTGCGGGAAGGACTCGTGGACCTGGAGATCGGGACGCTGCGCCCGGGCGACCCCGAAGTCCACACGGAAACGCTCGTCACCGAAACCCTCGTCGGCGCGATCCGCCCGGATCACCCGCTGGCGAAAGTCAAGACCGTCACCCCGAAGCGGTTCGCCGCGGCCGACCACATCGTCGTCTCCCGCCGGGGCCGCGCGCACGGCCCGATCGACGAGCGGCTGGCCGAGCTGGGTCTGAACCGCCGGGTGGTCGCCGTCCTGCCGAGCTTCGCCGGCGCGCTGCACGTGGCCCGCGGAACCGACGTCGTCTGCGTGACCCCGGCCAGACTGGGCCGGCCGATGCTGGAAACCCTGGGATTGCGGACGTTCCCGCTTCCCGTAGCGGTGCCGGAAGTGGTGCTCGGCATGGCCTGGCACCCCCGCAACCACCACGACCGGACGCACGCACTCCTGCGCGAGCGCGTCCGCCGGATCATGACCCTCGTCGCGGGGCCCCCGTGATCGCGTCCGGGTATCGCGGTGCTCTACGAGGTACTGACGCCGGGTCGTCGCCGGCGAACGACTGAAGCCCTGCCCCTCCGAGGAGGAACAGGGCTTCAGTCCTGCGAAATCAGGTGGTGCGCGATACTGGGATTGAACCAGTGACCTCTTCCGTGTCAGGGAAGCGCTCTCCCGCTGAGCTAATCGCGCGAGGTGGAGACGGGATTCGAACCCGTGTACACGGCTTTGCAGGCCGTTGCCTCGCCTCTCGGCCACTCCACCGTGACAGGCTCGAGAGCCTACCGAGCGGATGACGGGATTCGAACCCGCGACCCTCACCTTGGCAAGGTGATGCGCTACCAGCTGCGCTACATCCGCATTCCGCAGCTCCGGAGGTCTGTGCCCCCGTCGCCGTGGTGTGGGAAAACCATATCGGACCCCGAAAACGGCGGCGACACCGGGGTGTCACTCCGCCGTTGCAAGCCCGTCATCAGGCCAGATCGTGGGGGATGAGGTGGGTGAGCGCGTCGTCGACGTCGACCCACAGGTGCTCGTTGCCCGGGAGGACCACGTCGTACGTGCGGTCGAGGAAGTCGGCCAGCTCCTGGGCGGATGCCTCGAACATGGCGTGCCCGGAGGGCGAGTTCAGCTCGATCAGCACGGACTCGGGGTCTTCGACGGACGGGCGGATGCGGACGTCCCCGTCACCCGCGTCGGCCAGGAGGCCGTCCGCGAGGAGGTCGCGTGCGTACACCCATTCGACCCAGCCGGCGCGGCCGGTGCGGAAGGCGGCGACGACCGCGTACGGGTCGCGTGTGTCGTAGCGCAGCTCCACCTTCACCGGAACCGCGGGGGTCCGCGGCGCCAGCAGGTCGAAGACCGCCGTCGAGCGGAGCGTCACGTGATCGTTGCGCATCGTCCTACCCTTCGTCTCCCTTCCCGGCCCGGCCCGGCCGAGGGCGTCACCAAGTGGGACGCTTCGGGAGGCCGTTTCCGTCGCGGGTGCGCCGCAGATCACCCGTCCGGGCCCATGAGCCGCCGTCTGCCGTCCGTGACCACCCCACGGCGCGCGTGTGACCGCGCACCCCGCGGGGGCCCACGCCTCCATACTGCGCGGTTTAGTCGCCGGGCGATAGCACCGTCGCACGGATGTCGAACGTGGCGTCGGGCGGCCCCCGGCCGCGACAACCCCGGCTAGCTCGGGGTTGTTCGTTCCGTACTCGCCGGTAAGCGGAGTGTGGTCGGCGAGGACCACCCGTTTGCAGGCGCCCGGAAGTCGTACGCTAAAGTTTCCGTACCACCGCGAGCGGGCGATTAGCTCAGGGGGAGAGCGCTTCGTTCACACCGAAGAGGTCACTGGTTCGATCCCAGTATCGCCCACCGAAGCTCGACGCCGAAGGCCCCGGACGAATCCGTCCGGGGCCTTCGGCGTTTTCACCCGCCCCCAGGTCGGCTCGGCTTTCCGGGCCGCGCGCGCGGCCCGGCCGAACCGGAGTGAACGGTCCGTTCGGGCCGGCCGTATCTGTTCGGTAGAGCGGTTCGCGCCCCCGCCGGGAGGGGCCGCCGGAACCGCCTCGGGAACTTGCCGCCGCGGCGGACTTCTGTCGAACCGGACCCCGTGGGAGGGCTCATGTGATCCTCGGCACGCGCGGCTGGCCGGTGCGGCGGGCCACGTGCGACAAAAACCGGCGCGGGTGACGGTGTGACGACGAACGTCACCGTCCGCGCACGAGCCGTCCTCGCGCCGCCGTCCGCGCCGCGGCCTGGTCCACTGTGGACGTCGACGGGGACGCAGTGTCCACAGTAGATTTCCGGGGTCCCGTTCGGCCGTTCGGCAGCGCGTGGTCCACCCGGGTGCGGGCAACGCCGGTTGCGACTACGGATTGTAATATTCGTGGGGATACGCCCTATTACCCATCGTCATCATCTTGTTATCTTGCGGCGATTTTCTGGCGGGGAAGACGCGCAGCATGTGGCTGGAAATCCTTGTAACGATGCTGAGAGAGTCGCCGATACCTTGCCGTGTGAAGCCTCTCCGGGCACTGCGCGACAGCTGAGTCTCGATGACTCTCCGAAATCACCGTCGGTGACGCAGCGTGCCTGTGAGATCAACCGGACCCTGTTCACGGGAGGTCAGATGGAAGAGTCGGTGCGGCCTTCGTACACGGTGAGCCAGCCACCGCCGCACATCGACCTCCAGGCCATCCCGCGTCCCGCCAAGAAGGACGAGCGCCCCACGGCGACACCGTCCCCCAAGGCGTTGCCGGCGGCCTGGGAAGCGAGATACAGAGCCTGGGTCATCGGCAGCGACGTGTTCATCACGCTGCTGGTGATCGCGATCAGCGCGTTCGTCATCGATCGCGTTGCCCCGCACGACATGCACGCCTTCGGCACGATGCTGGCGATCTTCGTCTCGCTGCCGGTCAGCCGGGCCTGGAGCCCGCGCGTGCTCGGCGAGGGCGCGGAGGAGTACCGGACGCTGGGCCGGGGCTTCATCACCGCCGCCGTCCTGGTCGCGCTGGGCGGCCTGCTGTTCGGCGCGCTCGAGGTCCAGGTCTGGGTGTTCGTCGTCGTGCCGGCCATCGCGCTCGTCGCGTTCCCGCAGCGGTACCTGCTGCGCCAGGTGCTGCACCGCAAGCGCGCCAAGGGGCTCTGCCTGCTGCCGGTCATGGCCGCGGGCAGCCCGGAGACCGTCGCCGACCTGATCGCCCGCACCCGCTCGGAAGTGCACGTCGGCTGGCGCGTCGAGGCCGTCTGCACCTTCAGCGGCCACGGCGAAGAGCGCGACAGCGGCGAGATCGACGGCGTCCCGGTCGTGGGACGGCTCGAGGAGCTGTCCCGCCACGTGCGCCGCGGCGGCTACCGGGTCGTGGCCATCACCGCGGACCAGTACTGGACGCCGAAGCGCCTGCAGCGGCTGGCCTGGGACATGGAGGGGACCGGTGCGGAGATGGTCGTCGCGCCGGTGCTGATGGAGGTCGCCGGCCCGCGGCTCAACGTCACCGGCGTGCTCGGGATGCCCCTGCTGCGCGTCACGGCGCCGATGTTCACCGGCGGGCGCCGGGTGGTGAAGGAGATCGTCGACCGCTGCGGCTCGGCGCTGCTGCTGACCGTGCTCTCGCCCCTGCTGCTGGTGATCGCGCTCGCGATCAAGCTGAACGACCGGGGCCCGGTGATCTACCGCCAGCGCCGCGTCGGCCGCGACGGCGCCGTCTTCACCATGCTCAAGTTCCGCACGATGGTCACCGACGCCGATCAGATCAAGCAGACGCTGGCCGCGGACAACGAAGGCGCGGGGCCGCTGTTCAAGATGAAGCGCGATCCGCGGATCACCCGCGTGGGTGGTTTCCTGCGCCGGTATTCGCTCGACGAGGTGCCCCAGCTGTTCAACGTCGTGGCCGGGAAGATGTCGCTCGTCGGTCCGCGCCCGCCGCTGCCGGAGGAAACGGCGCAGTACGCGCCCGACGCCCGACGCCGCCTGCTGGTGAAGCCCGGCCTGACCGGCCTGTGGCAGGTGAGCGGCCGCAGCGACCTCACGTGGGCCGAGAGCATCCGGCTCGACCTGCGCTACGTCGAGGACTGGTCCCTGGCGCTGGACCTGGTGATCCTCTGGAAGACCTTCCGCGCGGTGATGGGCGGCCAGGGCGCCTACTGAGCCGACCGACCGCGCGCTTCGCACCACGGCCGCCGACCCCGCTGGAGGGGGTCGGCGGCCGTGCTCGTTCCGGGGCCGAAGCGCCCGCGACCCGATCGGGTGACCGTTGCTCGCTCCCCGCTGTGATCCACGCAACTGGTTGAACGCGAAATAGTTCAACGCTCAACCTAGTTGCACCGGGTACCGACCAACGGAAGGAACCCAGCCCCATGACCACCTTTGCCGAGCAGACCGAAGGCCTCCAGGTCCCCGCGGACGTCCAGAACCTCCTCTTCCGCGAGGCCCGCACGGCCAACAGTTTCAGCTCCGAGCCGGTGACCGAGGAGCAGGTCCGCGCGATCTACGACCTCGTCAAGTGGGCCCCGACGTCGATGAACACCCAGCCGCTGCGCGCGCTGGTGCTGCGCACCGCCGAGGCGAAGGCCCGCCTGCTCCCGCACCTGGCCCCGGGCAACCGGGACAAGACCGAAGCCGCGCCGCTGACCGTCGTGCTCGCCGCGGACGTCGACTTCCACGAAAACATCCCGCAGGTCTTCCCGCACAACCCGGGGGTCAAGGACAACTTCTCCGACGAGCAGGGCCGCGTCGAGTTCGCCAAGCTCAACTCGCTGCTGCAGGTCGGCTACTTCATCATCGGCGTCCGCGCCGCCGGCCTGGCCGCCGGCCCGATGACCGGCTTCGACGCCCAGGGCGTCGACGACGAGTTCTTCGCGGGCAAGAAGTGGCGCTCGCTGGTCGTGGTGAACGTCGGCAAGCCGGGCGAGAACCCGTGGTTCGACCGCCTGCCGCGCCTCGACTTCGACCAGGTCGTCGAGACCCTCTGACGCTCTCGGGAGGGGCCGCTCCGGGCACCCGGGGCGGCCCGTTCCGCGTTCCCGGACGCGGGTGAGGCGCGCGCGAGCCGCCGACTAGCATCGACGGGGTCGTCTTTGTCACTCCAGCTTGAGGAGCCGATCGTGTCCCAGTCGCCCCCCGTTTCCCCCGTGGCCGCCTCCCGTGTGGCGGTACCGGCGGGCACTACGGCGGGCGCGGCGGTCCGCGAAGCCGGCCTGCCGACCAAGGGCGAGGACACGATCGTCGTCGTGCGCGACGCCGAGGGGAAGCTGCGCGACCTCGCCTGGGCCCCCGAGGCCGACGCCGAGGTCGAGCCGGTCGCCGCGAACACCGAGGACGGGCGCAGCGTCATCCGCCATTCGGCGGCCCACGTGCTCGCCCAGGCCGTCCAGCAGCAGTTCCCGGACGCCAAGCTCGGCATCGGCCCGCCGGTGAAAGACGGCTTCTACTACGACTTCGCGGTCGACACTCCGTTCACCCCGGAGGACCTGCAGGCGCTCGAAAAGCGCATGAAGCAGATCGTGAAGGGCGCCCAGCAGTTCTCCCGGCGCGTTTTCGACTCCGTCGACGAAGCCAAGAAAGAGCTTGCCGACGAGCCGTTCAAGCTCGAACTGGTCGACCTCAAGTCCGAAGTGGACACCGCCGAGGTGATGGAGGTGGGCGAGGGCGAGCTCACCATCTACGACAATCTCGACCCGCGCACCAAGGAACGTGTCTGGAGTGACCTCTGCCGCGGTCCGCACGTGCCGACCACGAAGTTCATCCCGGCGTTCAAGCTGACCCGCGTCGCCGCCGCGTACTGGCGGGGGAGTGAGAAGAACCCACAGCTGCAGCGGATCTACGGCACCGCGTGGGAGTCGGCCGAAGCGCAGGACGCCTACCTGGAGCGCATCGCCGAGGCCGAGCGCCGCGACCACCGCAAGCTCGGTGCCGAGCTGGACCTGTTCTCCTTCCCCGAGGAGATCGGTTCCGGCCTGCCGGTGTTCCACCCCAAGGGCGGCATCATCCGCCGCGAGCTGGAGAACTACTCGCGCCGCCGCCACGAAGAGGCCGGCTACGAGTTCGTGAACACCCCGCACATCAGCAAGGGCGAGCTGTTCCACACCTCCGGCCACCTGCCGTACTACGCGGACACGATGTTCCCGCCGGTGCAGTTCGACGAGGAGAACTACTACCTCAAGGCCATGAACTGCCCGATGCACAACCTGATCTTCCGCTCGCGCGGGCGGTCCTACCGCGAGCTGCCGCTGCGGCTGTTCGAGTTCGGCACCGTCTACCGCTACGAGAAGTCGGGCGTGGTGCACGGCCTCACCCGCGTACGCGGGCTGACGATGGACGACTCGCACATCTACTGCACCAAGGAGCAGATGCCGGGCGAGCTCCGGTCGCTGCTGAAGTTCGTCCTCGACCTGCTCGCCGACTACGGCCTCTCCGACTTCTACCTCGAGCTGTCCACCCGCGGCGACTCGGACAAGTTCATCGGCGAGGACTGGGAGTGGGAGGAGGCCACCGAGACGCTGCGGCAGGCCGCCGTCGACTCCGGTCTCGAGCTGGTCCCGGATCCGGGCGGCGCGGCCTTCTACGGCCCCAAGATCTCCGTGCAGGCGAAGGACGCCATCGGCCGCACCTGGCAGATGTCGACCATCCAGCTGGACTTCAACCAGAACAAGCGGTTCGAGCTCGAGTACACCGCACCCGACGGCTCGCGCCAGACGCCGGTGATGATCCACCGCGCGCTCTTCGGCTCGATCGAGCGCTTCTTCGGCGTGCTGACCGAGCACTACGCGGGCGCGTTCCCGGCGTGGCTCGCGCCGGTGCAGGTGGTCGGCATCCCGATCACCGCCGACCAGGTCGAGCACCTGCAGGGCATCGAGAAGGCGTTGCGCGCCAAGGGCATCCGCGCCGAGGTCGACGCGAGCGACGACCGGATGCAGAAGAAGATCCGCACGCACACCACGCAGAAGGTGCCGTTCATGCTGCTGGCCGGCGCGAAGGACGTCGAGGCGGGGGCGGTGTCGTTCCGCTTCCGCGACGGCGGCCAGATCAACGGCGTGCCGGTGGAGAAGGCGGTCGAGGCGATCGCGGAGTGGGTCGAGCGCCGCGAGAACGCGTCACCGTCGGCCGAGGCGCTGGAGACGGTCGTTCGGTGAGTGAGCCGCCCGAACTCGTCGAGCAGCAGGGCGTCGGGGTCCAGGACGCGTTCCAGCGCCTCTGGACCCCGCACCGGATGGCCTACATCAAGGGCCAGGACAAGCCGGACGGCGACGAAGACACCGGCTGCCCGTTCTGCCGCATCCCTTCCCTGGACGACAAAACGGGGTTGATCGTCGCCCGCGGCACCGTCGTGTTCGCGGTGCTGAACCTGTACCCGTACAACCCCGGGCACCTGATGGTGGTGCCGTACCGGCACGTCGCGGACTACACCGAGCTGACGGTGGAAGAGACGCTGGAGGTCGCCGAATACACGCAGCACGCGATGAAGGTGATCCGCGCGGTCTCCGGCGCGCACGGCTTCAACATCGGCCTGAACCAGGGCGTGGTCGGGGGCGCGGGGATCGCCGCGCACCTGCACCAGCACCTGGTGCCGCGGTGGGGCGGGGACGCGAACTTCATGCCGGTGATCGGGCAGACGAAGGTGCTCCCGCAATTGCTGGGCGAAACGCGGGACCTGCTCGCCGACGCGTGGTGAACCGTTCGGAAAACGCTCGAACGCCGTAACCGGCAAACCGTGATTGAGTGTTCAACCGAGGGTATGATGGACGTATGTCCGAAACCCGATGGCTCAGCGACGACGAGCAGCGCGTCTGGCGTGAGTTCAACGCGGCCACCCGCATGCTCAGCGCGCACCTCGAAGGCCAGCTGCAGCACGACTCGGGCATGCCGCACACCTACTACGAAGTCCTCGTGGCGCTTTCCGAGGCCGAAGGCCGCCGGCTGCGGATGAGCGAGCTCGCCGACGCCCGCCAGGCGTCGCGCAGCCGGCTCTCGCACGCCGTCGCCCGGCTGGAAGCCAACGGCTGGGTGCGCCGGGAGGCCTGCCCGACCGACAAGCGCGGGGCCTGGGCCGTCCTCACGAAGGAGGGCTTCGCCGCGCTCGAAGCGGCCGCGCCCGGCCACGTCGAGGCCGTCCGCGAGAGCCTCTTCGACCCGCTGACGCCGGAGCAGGTCGCCGCGCTCGGGGAGATCAGTGCCGCGATCCGGCAGCGCCTCTCGCCGAAGTGCGCCGCCGCGCAGGCCGCGGAAGAGGCGCGGGAACGCGAGGGCGAGCTCTCGAAATCGGGCTGACGCGGGGCGGCGCGTCGGTGCCGTCGTGCCGGGTGGATAGGCTGCATTCGCCCACCCGACCCTCGTAGCCAGGTGCCTCTGACGAAACGATGCTCAATATCTTCGCGCGTGCCTCCGTTTCCCGCGTCACCGATCCGATCGGCCAGGCGCTGGTCCGCGTCGGGCTGACCCCGAACGTGATGACCGTGCTCGGCACCGCCGGCGCCGTCGTCTGCGCCCTGGCCTTCTTCCCGAACGGCTACCTGCTCTGGGGCACCTTCACGGTGTGGGGCTTCGCCATGCTCGACCTGCTGGACGGCGCGATGGCCCGCGCCCGCGGCTACGGCACCCCGTTCGGCGCGGTGCTCGACGCCACCTGCGACCGGCTGGTCGACGGCGCGCTGTTCGCCGCCATCGCCTGGTGGTGCTTCGTCGTCGACGACAACCACCCGGCCGCCGCCGCGGCGCTGCTGTGCCTGGTGCTCGCCCAGGTCATCTCCTACGTCAAGGCCCGCGCCGACGCGTCCGGCCTGCCGGTCGACGGCGGGCTCGTCGAGCGCGCCGAGCGGCTGATCATCGCACTGGTCGGCACCGGCCTGCACGGCTTGGGCGTCCCGTACACCGTGGACGTCTCGCTCTGGCTGCTGGCCGTGCTGTCGGTCATCACCCTGCTGCAGCGCTTCGCCGCCGTGGCCAAAGCGGCACGCGAGGCCGCCGCCGGGGAGCAGCCGGCATGAGCGACCTGACCGAGCGGCTGAGCGCTTTCGGCTACGCGGCGGGCTGGCGGCTGGCCGGCTGGCTGCCCGCCGGGTTCGGCGGCACGGTCTTCTCGCTCGGCGCCGACCTCGCCGTCAAGCGCGACGGCGGCGGTGTGCGGCAGCTGCGCGCCAACCTCGCCCGCGTCGTCCCGCAGGCCGACCCGGTCGAGATGGACGAGCTGACCCGGCGCGCGATGCGCTCGTACGCCCGCTACTGGCACGAGACGTTCCGGCTGCCGTCGATGGACCAGAAGGAGGTCAGCGAAAAGGTCGCGGCCTCCATCACCGGCGTCGAGAACCTCGACGCGGCGCTCGCCGAGGGCAACGGCGCGGTGATGGCGCTGCCGCACAGTGGCAACTGGGACATCGCCGGCGTCTGGCTGGCCGGCTACCTCGGCGGATTCACCACCGTCGCCGAACGCCTCAAGCCCGAGTCGCTGTACCGGCGGTTCGTCGAGTACCGGGAGTCGCTCGGCTTCGAGATCGTGCCGCTGACCGGCGACAGCTCCGCGATGCGCGTGCTGCTGAAGCGGCTGCGCGAGAACAAGGCGGTCTGCCTGGTCGGCGACCGCGACCTGACCACCAGCGGTATCCCGGTGAAGTTCTTCGGCGAGCAGGCCCGCTTCCCGGGCGGCCCGGCGCGGCTGGCCGCCACCACCGGCGCGGCGCTGATCCCGGCCGGCTGCTGGTTCACCGAGGAGGGCTGGCAGATCCGGCTGCACCCGCGCATCCGCGTCACCGCGCGCGCCGAGGTCCCGGCCGCCACGCAGGCGCTGGCCGACATCTTCGCCGGCGACATCGCCGCGCACCCGGCCGACTGGCACATGCTGCAGAAGTTCTGGCCCGCCGACCTCGAGGCCGGCGAGCAGACCCCCCTCGAAGAAGCGAGCTGAGCGTGGCCGCGCGCCCGATGCGGGTCGGGATCGTCTGCCCCTACTCGTTCGACGTGCCCGGCGGGGTCCAGGGCCACGTGATCGACCTGACGAAGGCGCTGCTCTCCCGCGGGCACCAGGTCTCCGTGCTCGCGCCCGCCGACGACGACGCCGACCTGCCGGAGTTCGTGCACCCGGCGGGCAAGGCACTCGGCATCCGGTACAACGGCTCGGTCGCGCGGCTGCAGTTCGGCCCGGTGTCCTACGCCCGCGTGCGGCGCTGGATCCGCGAGGGCGACTTCGACGTCCTGCACCTGCACGAGCCGGCCGCGCCCAGCCTTTCGCTGCTGGCGCTGCTCATCGCCGACGGCCCGATCGTGGCGACGTTCCACACCGCGACCACGCGCTCGCGCACGCTGTCGGCCTTCCAGCCGGTGCTGCGGCCGCTGCTGGAGAAGATCACCGCGCGGATCGCGGTGTCCGCGCTCGCCCGCCGGGTCCAGGTCGAGCACGCGGGCGGCGACGCCGTCGAGATCCCGAACGGCGTCGACGTCGAGTTCTTCTCCTCCGCGACGCCGTTGCCGGGCTACCCGCGGGCCGGTGGGACGGTCGGGTTCGTCGGCCGCTTCGGCGAGCCGCGCAAGGGGATGGGCGTGCTGCTGGAGGCGCTGCGGCGGATCCTCCCGGAGTTCGAAGACCTGCGGCTGGTCGTCGTCGGCCGCGGGGACGAGGACCAGCTCCGCCGCGACGCCGGTCCGGAGCTGGCGCCGCACCTCGAACTGCTCGGCCAGGCCGACGACTTCGTCAAGGCGCAGGCCCTGCGCAGCGTCGACGTCTACTGCGCGCCCAACACCGGCGGCGAAAGCTTCGGGATGATCCTGACCGAGGCGATGGCGGCGGGCACGGCGGTGCTGGCCAGCGACCTGGACTCGTTCCGGCGGGTGCTCGACGACGGCCACGCCGGGATGCTCACGGCGACCGGTGACCCCGCGGCGCTCGCGGACGGGCTGCGCGAGCTGCTCGGCGACCCGGCGCGCCGGGCGTCGCTGGCCGCGGCGGCGGGGGAGCACGTGACGGTGTTCGACTGGTCGGTCGTGGCCACCCAGGTGCTGCGCGTCTACGAGACGGCGATCGCCGCCGACCCCCGGCGGGTCGCGGCGCCGGAGCGGGAGTTCGCCCGGTGACGGTGTTCGAGTGGCTGCTCCCGCTGCTGGCCCTGGTCGTCGTGGCGGGCGGGCTGTTCCTGGTGGCGACGGCGAACCGGCTCGACCGGCTGCACGTCCGGACCGACGCGGGCTGGGCCGCCCTCGACGCAGCGCTGGCGCGGCGGGCGGTGGTGGCGCGCGCGGTCGCGGTGCTGCTGCACGACACCGGCCTGCGCACCCTGGCCGAGCGGGCCGAGACGGCGCCGCGGGCCGAGCGCGAGGCCGAGGAGAACGAGCTGACGCTGCAGCTGAGCCGCGTCGACCGGGCGGGCCTGCCCGCCGAGCTGGCCGAGGAGCTCACCGACGCCGAGCACCGGGTGGTGATCGCCCGCCGCGTCCACAACGACGCCGTCCGCGACACCCTGCGCCTGCGGCGGCGGCGCAAGGTCCGGTACTTCAAGCTGGCGGGCACGGCGCCGCTGCCGGAGTACTTCGAGTTCGCCGAGCCGGAGGTCTGACGATGTGGTGGGTGGTCGTCGAGGAGCAGCGCGGCGGCGGGGACGGGCGCCACTGGAACGTCACCAAGACGAAGCCGGCGGGCGGGGACCGGGAGCACGCCGACGAGGTGGCGCGGCGGCTCGCGTTCGAGCACGAACCCGTCCACCCGTCGGCGGTCAAGGAGCGGAAGGTGCTGCGGGTCGGCGACGGCTACCTCGTGATCGCGACCGGCCGGACCGCGACGTTCCACTTCCGCGTGACGCTCGGCGAGACCGTGGCGGCCCCGGCATGAGCTGGTGGGTGGTCGTCGAAGAGCAGCGCGGTACCGGTGACAGCCGGAGCTGGTCGTTGTCGGAGACCTTCTCCTACGCCGACCAGGCGACCGCCGAAGCCGAGGCCGAGCGGCTCGCGCGGGAGTACCAGCCGGTCTACCCGTGGTCGCCGAGGTCGCGGAAGGTGCTGCGGGGCGTCGGCGGGTACCTGGTGATCGTCGATGGCCGGACCTCGACGTTCCACTTCCGGCTGAGCGTGCTCGAAGAGATCTGAAACCGGCTCGCCCGCGGCCGCGTCGGAGCGGCATGAGTACGTGGTGGGTGGTCATCGAAGAGCAGGGCGGCACGGGCGACGGCCGGGGCTGGGGCGTCGCCGACGCGGCGGGGTACGCGGACCGCGAAACCGCGTTCGACGAGGCGCACCTGCTGGCCAAGCAGCACCGGCCGCCGCGGCCGTCGTCACCGCAGAAGCGGGTCGTGCTGCGCGTGACCGACGGGTACCTGGTGCTGGTCAAGGGCAAGACCGACGTGTGGCAGTTCCGCGTGACGGTGGGCGAGCAGGCCGGCGGCTGACAGACTGGGCGCATGAGTGAGACCTGCGACGTCGCGCACGGCGCGGCGCCCGCCGACCCCGCCGTGCGGACCCTGGTGGCGGTGTTCGCGTCGCCGGTTTCGCGGCACCTGCTGGTGTTCGCGCGCGAGCTCGGCTACCACGTCGCGCTGTACGAACCCGACCCCGCGCGGGCGACCGACGGGCCCGAGGGCGTCGAGGCGGACACGACGTTGCCGCCACTGGACGGCACCGCCGACGTCGTGGTCACCGACCACCACCGGCCCGAGCTCGGCGAGGTGCTGAAGGCCGCGCTGGCGGGCGAGCCGCGCTGGATCGGCGTGCTCGGCAACCCGCGGCACCCGGGCCCGCACGTGGCGGCGCTGCAGGGGCTGGGCGTACCCGAGGCCGACATCGCCCGCGTGCACCGGCCGGTCGGGCTGAACATCGGCTCGCGCACGCCGCCGGAGATCGCCATCGCCACGCTCGCCGGCCTGCTGGCCGACCGCAACAACCGCCCGGGCGGCTTCGACTTCTGACGTGCCCCGGCCGTCGTGAGTGTTCAGGGCGGTTAGAACCGCCCACAACAAAAAGCAAAAGCACACGACTGAACAACACACACAA
>NZ_JBEZDL010000046.1:0-43908 GCF_040648295.1 Amycolatopsis sp. NPDC049159 | reverse complement strand
CACTTTCACGTGAAAGTGCGGGCCCCTGGTGGGCACTTTCACGTGAAAGTGCGGGGGTCAGGCGGGCGGTGTGGAGGCGGCCGGCGCGCAGGGCGACCTGGGGTTCGCCGGCCGCGAGGGCGCCCGCGACGGCCGTCTCCGGGACTTCGTCTTCGTCGGAGTCGACGAGGACGATCCGGCCCGGGTTCTCCAGCTGGGCCGCGCGCAGCAGGCCCCAGACGGCCGCGTGGGCGAGGTCGACGTGGTCGGCGGGCTCGACGGCGACGCCGTGGCGGGTGACCACGACGAGGGTGGGCTCCTCGGCGAGCCCGCGCTGGACGTCCGCCAGCACCCGGGCGGTCACCTCGCGGACGGCGGCCGGGACCGGTCCCGGCGCGGATGGCACCCGGAGGAGGGTGACCGGTGGTGCGTCCGGGATCGCGGAGGCTTCGGGCAGCGCCGGCCACGTGAGCCGGTAGCCGGTCGGGGCCGGGGTGGTCAGCGTGGGCACCGCCCGCAGCGCGAGCGAGCGGACCGAGACGACCGGGGTGCCGTCCGGTGTGGTCGCGGTGACCTCGACCGCGCCGTCGACCGGGGTGAGCCGGACCCGCAGGCTCGTCGCCCCGGCGGCCAGGAACGAGGTGCCCGACCAGCTGAACGGCAGCCCGCCGCCGATTTCCAGCAGCGACGCCGCGTGCAGCGCCGCATCGAGCAGCGCGGGGTGCACGACGAACTGCGCGGCGGCTTCGTGGTCGTCCTCGGCCAGTGCGACCTCGGCGTAGACGTCGTCGCCGAGCCGCCAGGCCCGGGTCAGGCCCTGGAACATCGGGCCGTACCCGAGGCCGCGGTCGGCCATCGAGTCGTAGAAGCCCTCCAGTGCAACGGCTTCCGCCCCGGCGGGCGGCCACTCGGACCAGGTGCCGGCCGGTTCGTCCACGGCGGGCACGAGCGTGCCGCTCGCGTTGCGGGTCCAGGCCGCGCCCGGTTCGCCGTCGTCGCGCGAGTAGACGCGCAAAGTGCGAGCGCCGCTGTCGTCGGCGCCGCTGACGGCGACCTGGACGACGACCCGGCCGCCGTCCGGGACGACCAGCGGGGCTTCGAGGGTGAGTTCGTCGACGCGCGGGCAGCCGGCCTGGTCGCCGGCGCGCACGGCCAGCTCCAGCAGCGCGGTGCCGGGGACCACCACGGCGCCACCGACGGTGTGCCCGGCCAGCCACGGCTGCGCGGCGAGCGAAAGGCGTCCGGTGAAGAGCAGGCCACCGGAGTCCGGCAGCTCGACCGCGGCGCCGACCAGCGGGTGCCCGGCCGCCCAGAGCCCGGCCGCGGAGACGTCGCCGGCCTGGGAAAGGCCGCCGCCCGGCCAGATCCACTGGTGCTGGAACGCGTAGGTGGGCAGCGGCACGACCCGGGCACCCGGCCCGGCCACCGCCGGCCAGTCGAGGGCGACCCCGGCCACGTGCAGCCGGCCGAGGGCTTCGACGACGGCGTCGGCTTCGGCCCGGTCGCGGCGCAGGAACGGGACGGCGACCCGGCCGGCGTCGAGGGATTCCGCCGCCATCGCCGACACCGTGGCGTCCGGGCCGATCTCGGCGAACGCGGTGACGCCCAGCTCGGCCAGCCGCCGCACGGCCGGACCGAACAGCACGGGCCGCCAGACCTGCTCGGCCCAGTGCTCGGCCGAAGCCAGGGTTTCGGCGGTGACGAGATCGCCGGTGACGGTCGAGACGATCGGCAGCGACGGCGCCGAGAAGGTGATCCCGGCGACGACCTTGCGGAAGTCGTCGAGCATCGGCGTCATCAACGGCGAGTGGAAGGCGTGGCTGACGCGCAGCCGCCGGGTCTTGCGGCCGTCGGCGGCGAAGTGCGCGGCGACCTCCTCGACGCGGCCGGCGGCGCCGGACACGACGACCGAGGCCGGGCCGTTGACCGCGGCCAGCGCGACCTCGTCCTCCCGGCCCGCCAGCAGCGGCCGGACCTCGGCTTCGGTGGCCTGCACGGCGATCATCGCGCCGCCCTCGGGCAGCTGCTGCATGAGCCGGCCGCGCGCCGCGACCAGCGTGCAGGCGTCGTCGAGGGTGAGCACCCCGGCGACGTGCGCGGCGGCGATCTCGCCGATCGAGTGCCCGGCCAGGTACTCCGGCGTGAGCCCCCACGACCGGACCAGGTGGTACAGCGCGACTTCGAACGCGAACAGCGCGGGCTGCGCGTACTGCGTCTCGTCGAGCGCGCCAGCCTCCTCGGCGAAGAGCAGTTCACGCAGCGGGCGGTCCAGTTCCCGGTCGAGCCGCGCGAGCACGGTGTCGAGTGCTTCGGCGAAGACCGGGAAGCGCTCGGCGAGGTCACGGCCCATGCCGGCGCGCTGGCTGCCCTGCCCGGCGAAGAGGAACGCGGGCACCTGCTCCCCCGCCGTGCCGGTGACCAGCCCGGCGACGCTGCCACCGCGGGCCAGCACCTCCAGGCGGGTCTCGAGGTCGGTCCGGGTCCCGCCGGTGACGACCGCGCGTTCGGCGAACTGCGTCCGGGTGGTGGCCAGCGCGAAGCCGATGTCGGCCGCGCTCGCGTCGCGGTGCCCGGCGAGGTGCGCGAGCAGCCGGGAAGCCTGCTCCCGCAACGCTTCCGGCGTGCGGCCGGACAGCGGCCAGGCCACCACCGACGGCGCCGGCTCCGCCCGCAGCGGCTCCGGGACGACCGGCGGCGCTTCGAGCACGGTGTGGGCGTTGGTGCCGCTGATGCCGAACGACGACACCGCGGCGCGGCGCGGGCGGCCGTGGTCGGGCCAGGCCCGCGGTTCGGTGAGCAGCTCGATCGCGCCGCCCGACCAGTCGACGTGCGTGGACGGCTCGGTGACGTGCAGCGTGCGCGGCACGGTGCCGGTCCGCATGGCCTGCACCATCTTGATGATCCCGGCGACGCCGGAGGCGGCCTGGGTGTGGCCGAGGTTCGACTTGATCGACCCGAGCAGCAGCGGGGTTTCCCGGTCGCGGCCGTAGGTGGCCAGCAGCGCCTGGGCTTCGATCGGGTCGCCGAGGGTGGTGCCGGTGCCGTGCGCCTCGACGACGTCGATGTCCTCAGTGGACAGTCCGGACGCGGCGAGCGCCTGGCGGATCACGCGTTGCTGGGCCGGCCCGTTCGGTGCCGTGAGGCCGTTGGACGCGCCGTCGGAGTTCACCGCGCTGCCGCGGACCACGGCGAGGATCTCGTGGCCGTTGCGCTTCGCGTCGGACATCCGTTCCAGGACGAGGATCCCGGCGCCTTCGGACCAGCCGACGCCGTCGGCGGTGTCCGAAAAGGACTTGCAGCGGCCGTCGGCGGACAGGCCGCGCTGACGGCTGAAGCCGATGAACGTGCTGGGCGTGGACATCACCGTGACGCCGCCGGCGAGGGCGAGCGAGCACTCCCCGTTCTGCAGGGCACGGGCCGCGAGGTGCAGGGCGACGAGCGAGGACGAGCACGCCGTGTCGACGGTCAGCGTCGGGCCTTCCAGCCCGAACGCGTAGGCGACGCGGCCGGAGGCGACGCTCGGGGCGCTGCCGTTGCCCTGGTAGCCCTCGGTGTCCGGGCTGCCCTGCAGCAGCAGGCCGTAGTCGGAGTACATGACGCCGACGAACACGCCGGTGCGGGAACCGCGCAGCGAGCGCGGGTCGACGCCGGTCCGCTCGACGGCTTCCCAGGAGACCTCCAGCAGCAGCCGCTGCTGGGAGTCGGTCGCGAGGGCCTCGCGGGGGCTCATCCCGAAGAACGCCGGGTCGAATTCGCCGGCCTCGTGCAGGAAACCGCCGCTGCGCGTGTACGAAGTGCCCGGGTGGTCGGGGTCCGGGTGGTAGAGGCCGTCGACGTCCCAGCCGCGGTTGGCCGGGAAGTCGGTGACCGCGTCCACGCCCTGCTCGACGAGGGTCCAGAGGTCTTCCGGCGAGCCGACGCCGCCGGGGTAGCGGCAGCCCATGCCGACGATGACGATCGGGTCGCCGTCCACCGCGGCCGCCGGGGTGACCGGCTCGGGGACGTCGACCTCGCCGAGCAGGAACGCGGCCAGCTCGGCCGGGGTCGGGTAGTCGAACGTGAGGGTGGCGGGCAGCCGCAGCCCGGTCGCCGCGTCGAGCCGGTTGCGCAGCTCGACCGCGGTGAGCGAGTCGAAGCCCAGCTCGCGGAACGGCCGGTCGGCGGCGACCCCCGCGGTGCCGGTGTGCCCGAGCACCGCGGCGACCTGCGCGCGGACGAGGTCGAGCACGGCACGGGACCGCTCGGCCCCGGTGAGGCCGAGGAGCGGGCCGTCCAGGCGCGGCAGGTGGGCCGCCGCCTGCCGGACGGGGGTGCGGACCAGGCCGCGCAGCAGGTGCGTGACCTCGGGCTGCGTGCTGAGCGCGGCGAAGTCGAGGCGGACCGGCAGGACGGTGTCGTGGCCGGCGGCGCAGGCCGCGTCGAACAGTGCGAGGGCGTGCTCCGGTTCGAGCGCGGGCATGCCGGTGGCGGCCATCCGCCGCAGGTCGGCGTCGGTGAGGGTGGCGGTCATGCCGCCGGCCCGCGACCACGCGCCCCAGCCGAGGGAAAGCGCCTGCTGCCCGCGGGCCCGGCGGCTCCGGACGAGCGCGTCGGCGGCCGCGTTGGCCGCGGAGTAGTTGGCCTGCCCGGCCGCGCCGAAGGTGCCCGCGACCGAGGAGTAGATGACGAACGCGGCCAGGTCGAGGTGGCGGGTCAGCTCGTCGAGGTGCCAGGCGGCGTCGAACTTGGGCGCCAGCACGGTGTCGAGCCGCTCGGGGGTGAGCGAGCCGAGGACGCCGTCGTCGAGGACACCGGCGGTGTGCACGACGGCGGACAGGTCGGCGCCGTCCAGCACGCGGGCCAGTTCGGCGCGGTCGGCGACGTCGGCCGCCACGACGTCGACCTCGGCACCGGCCGCGGTCAGGTCGGCGACCAGCTCGTCCGCGCCGGGGGCGTCGGGACCGCGGCGGCTGACCAGCAGGAGCCGCCGGGCGCCGTGGGTGGTCACGAGGTGGCGGGCGAGCGTGGCGCCGAGCCCGCCGGTGCCGCCGGTGATCAGCACGGTGCCCTCGTCCCACCTCGGCGGGACGACGTCGTCGGTGTAGGGCACGCGGGCGATCCGGGCGACGCTGATCTCGCCGCCGCGCACGATCGTCTGCGGTTCGCCGGACGCCACGACGGCGGGCAGCGCGGCGAGGGACTCGGGGTGATCGTCCACATCGGACAGGAAGAACCGGCCTGGGTGTTCGCGCTGCGCCGAGCGCACGAGGCCCCAGACGGCCGCGACGGCGGGATCGTCCATTCCGGACGTGACGAACACCAGCCGGGAGTCCTCCGCGGACTGCAGCACGGCGAGCGCGTCGGCGGCCGCGGCGCGCACCCCGCCGAGATCGGGGTCGCCCGTCGTGACGTGGTGGACGACGAACTCGGCTTCCCCGGCCGGGCGCGGGACCGGGACCCAGTCCAGGTGGTAGAGCGAGTCGACGGGCTGGGTCCGGGCCGGGGCGGCGGGCCGCAGCACGAGCGAGCCGACCGACGCGACCGGGTCGCCGGCCGCGTCGCGCAGCTCGATGGCGACGGAGTCCTCGCCGAGGCGGGTCAGCTTGGCCCGCACGACCGCCGCGCCACCCGCGTGCAGCGTGACGCCGCTCCAGGCGAACGGGAGCCGGCCCCCGTCCACCTCGGTCAGCCCGGCGTGTTCGGCGGCGTGCAGGACCGCGTCCAGCAGCGCCGGGTGCAGCCCGAACGCGGCCGCGTCCCGCTCGGCCTCTTCCGGCAGCACGACGTCGGCGTACACCGCCTCGGGGGTGCGCCAGACAGCCTTGAGCCCGCGGAACAGCGGCCCGTAGCCGAACCCGCCCGAGGCGAGCCGCTCGTAGAACCCTTCCAGGGCAACGACTTCGGCTTCCGGCGGCGGCCAGGCGGCCGAGTCGTCCGGAGTGGCCGTGCCGGTGCCGAGGCGGCCGCTCGCGTGCCGCGTCCACGGCTGCTCGCCGCCCCCGGCCGGGCTGGAGTACACGGCCAGGGCGCGCTCGCCCGCGGGACCGGCCGGGCCGACGACGACCTGCAGCCGGACCGCGCTCCCGGGCGGCAGGACCAGCGGGACTTCGAGGGTCAGCTCGTCGACGCGGTCGCAGCCCGCCCGGTCGGCGGCGCGGATCGCGAGGTCGAGGTAGGCGGTGCCGGGCAGCAGGGCCGCGCCGAGCACGAAGTGGTCGGCCAGCCACGGCTGCGTGCGCAGCGAAAGCTGGGCGGTGAACAGGAACCCGCCGGAGTCCGGGAGTTCGACGCCCGCGCCGAGCAGCGGGTGCCGGGCGGCGTCGAGACCCACGGAACCGAGGTCGCCGGGGACCGCGCCGGAGGTGCGCGGCCAGTGGCGTTCGCGCTGGAACGGGTAGGTCGGCAGGTCCGGGCCGGGGCCGCCGGCCGGGCCGAAGAACGCGGGCCAGCCGACCCGCACCCCGGCGACGTGCAGGCGGCCCAGCGCCGTCACGAACGCGGTCTCCTCGGCCTGGTCGCGGCGCAGCAGCGGGACGCAGGCGACGTCGGAACCGAGGACTTCGCTCGCGGCGGCGGACAGGGACCCGTCCGGGCCCAGTTCGACGACGGCGGCGGCACCCTGCTCGCCGAGCACGCGCACGGCGTCGGCGAAGCGGACCGGCTCGCGGACGTGCGCGACCCAGTACTCCGGCGTGTTCAGGCCGGCGAGCTCACCGGTCACGGTGGACACGATGGGCAGCCGGGCTTCGCCGAACTCCAGGCCCGCCAGGACTTCGGCGAAGTCGTCGAGCATCGGGTCCATCAGCGGCGAGTGGAACGCGTGGCTGACCGCGAGGCGCCGGACGTGGTGCCCGGCCGCGGCCAGCGCGTCGGTGGTCCGGGTGACGGCGGCTTCGGGGCCGGCGACCACGACCGCGGCGGGCCCGTTGACCGCGGCGATCGTCACGCCGTCCACGAGGAAACCGCGGACTTCGGCTTCGGGGGCGCGGACCGCGGCCATCGCGCCGCCGGCCGGGAGCGCGGCCATCAGGCGGCCGCGGGCGGCGGCGAGCGTGCACGCGTCCTCGAGGGACAGCACTCCGGCGACGTGCGCGGCGGCGATCTCGCCGACCGAGTGCCCGGCGAGCCAGGACGGCTTGACCCCGAAGGACTCCAGCAGCCGGTACTGCGCGACACCCAGCGCGAAGGTCGCCGGTTGCGTCCGGTCGGTGCGGTCCAGCAGCGTGCCGGATTCGGCGAAGACGACGTCCCGCAGCTCCTCGCCGAGGTGCGCGCACACAGCGTCGAAAGCTTCGGCGAAGACGGGGAAGCGCCGGTACAGCCCGGCGCCCATGCCCGGCCGTTGCGCGCCCTGCCCGGCGAAGACGAACGCGCTCTTGGCGCGGGTCCGCGCCGGGGTCGCGACGGGTGTTTCGGCGAGCGCGGCGAGTTGTTCGAGGGGGTCGCCGACGAGGGCCGCGCGGTACGGGAACGCCGTGCGCGTGGTGGCGAGCGCCCGGGCGACGCCGGCGGGCGCGCGGTCGGACAGCAGCGCGTGCAGCTGAGCGGCCTGCGCCGACAGCGCCTGCGGGGTGCGCGCGGACAGCAGCAGCGGCACGACCGGCGGCTCGTCGGCGACGACGTCGTCGAAAACCGGGGCCTGCTCGAGGATCGCGTGGGCGTTGGTGCCGGACAGCCCGAACGACGAGACACCGGCTCGGCGCGGCCGCCCGGACTCCGGCCAGGCGCGGTGCTCGGTGACGACGCGGACGTCGCCCGCGGTCCAGTCGACGCGGCTCGACGGCTCGTCGACGTGCAGGGTCTTCGGCAGCTCGCCGTGGCGCAGGGCGAGGACCATCTTGATGATCCCGGCGACGCCGGCGGCGGCCTGGGTGTGCCCGAGGTTGGACTTGACGGCGCCGAGCCACAGCGGCTCTTCGCGGTCGCGGCCGTAGGTGGCCAGCAGGGCCTGGGCTTCGATCGGGTCGCCGAGCACGGTGCCGGTGCCGTGCGCCTCCACGGCGTCGACGTCCGTTGTGGACAGTCCGGCGTCCGCGAGTGCCTGGCGGATCACGCGTTGCTGGGCGGGGCCGTTGGGAGCGGTGAGGCCGTTGGACGCGCCGTCGGAGTTGACGGCGGTGCCGCGGACCACGGCGAGCACCGGGTGGCCCTGCTCGCGGGCGGTCGAAAGCCGCTCGACGACGAGGACGCCGGCGCCTTCGGACCAGCCGGTGCCGTCGGCACCGTCGGCGAAGGGCTTGCAGCGGCCGTCGGCGGCGAGGCCGCCCTGGCGGGCGAACTCGGCGAAGGAGCTGGGCGTGGTCATGATCGTGACGCCGCCGGCGAGCGCGGTCGTGCACTCGCCGCGGCGCAGGGCCTGCGCGGCCCAGTGCAGTGCGACCATCGACGACGAGCACGCGGTGTCGACGGTGACCGACGGGCCTTCCAGCCCGAGCGTGTAGGACAACCGTCCGGAAAGGACACTGGCGGTGGTACCGGTGGCCAGGTGGCCCTGCACGTCCTCACCGGAGGTGGCGAGGAGGTTCACGTAGTCCTGGCCGTTGGTGCCGACGAAGACGCCGGTGTCGCCGCCGTGCAGCGTCGCCGGGTCGATCCCCGCGCGTTCGAGGGCTTCCCAGGACACTTCGAGCAGCAGGCGCTGCTGCGGGTCCATGGCCATCGCCTCGCGGGGCGAGATGCCGAAGAAGTCGGCGTCGAAGTCGGTGACGCCGTCGAGGAAACCGCCGGTGAGCGCGTATTCGTAGCCCGAGGCGAGGGTCGCGAGGTCCCAGCCGCGGTCTTCGGGGAAGCCGGTGATGCCGTCCTCGCCGCCCGCGAGCAGGCGCCAGAAGTCTTCGGGACCGCGGACGCCGCCGGGGAACCGGCAGCCGATGCCGACGATGACGATCGGGTCGTCGTCGGCGGCCGCGCGGGCCGGCGCGGCGGTCTCGGCCAGGGTGCCGGCGAGTTCGCCGAGCAGGTGGCGGGTGAGGATCTCCGGCGTCGGGTGGTCGAACACCAGCGACGGCGGCAGGTCGAGCCCGGTCGCCAGCGCGACGACGTTGCGCAGTTCGACGGCGGTGAGCGAGTCGAAGCCGAGGTCGCGGAACGCGCGGTCGGGGGCCACTCCCCCGGTGCCGCTGTGGCCGAGGACGAGGGCGACCTGCTCCAGCAGCAGCCCGAGCAGGAAGTCGAACCGGTCGTCCTCGGGGACGGCGGCGAGCCGGGCGCGCAGTTCCTCGTCGCCGCGCGGGGCCTCGGCGCGCGCGGCGGCGGGGATGCCGCTGAGCAGCGGGCTCGGGCGCAGGACGTGCGGGTAGCGGGTCCAGTCGATGTCGGCGACGACGACGGTGGTGTCGGCCAGTGCCCGCTCCAGCGCGGCGCTCGCCCGCTCGGGGTCGAGGGGGTTCAGGCCGCCGCGGCGAGCCCGGTCGGCGACGGTGGCGTCGGCGGCGAGCATGCCGCCGCCCGCCCACGGGCCCCAGGCGATGGACGTCGCGGGCAGACCGAGGCCACGACGGTGCTCGGCGAGGGCGTCGAGGGTGGCGTTCGCCGCCCCGTAGGCGGCTTGACCGGCCGAGCCGAAGGTGCCCGCGACGGACGAGAACAGGACGAAGTTCCGCAGGTCGGCGGTCAGTTCGTGCAGGTTCCACGCGGCTTCGGCCTTGGCGCGGTAGCCGGCTTCGAAGCGGTCGGGGGTCAGGCTGTCGAGGACGCCGTCGTCGAGGACGCCGGCGGTGTGCACGACCTCGGTGAGGTCGGGGATCCCGGCCAGCACGGCGGCGAGGGCGTCCCGGTCGGCGACGTCGCACGCGGTGATCGTGACGTCGGCGCCGAAGGCGGTGAGTTCTTCGCGGAGTCCGGGCGCGCCGGGGGCATCGGGACCGCGGCGGCTGACGAGCACCAGGCTGCGCCCGGTCTTCGCGAGCCGGCGGGCGATTTCGGCACCGAGGGCGCCGGTGCCGCCGGTGATGAGGGTGGTTCCGTCGCCGGGTTCGGGGGCGCGGGTCCGCGTCGGGGACGCGGCGATGATCCGGCGGCCGAACAGCCCCGCCGCGCGGATCGCCAGCTGGTCTTCTCCGTCGGCGCCGGTGAGCGCGGCGGCGAGCCGTCGCGGCACTTCGGCGTCCAGGTCGGCGGGCAGGTCGACGAGACCGCCCCAGCGCTGCGGCTGTTCCAGCGCCGCGGCGCGGCCGAGGCCCCACACGGCGGCCTGCGCGGGCCGCGCTACCGGGTCGCCCGGGGCGACCGCCACGGCTTCGCGGGTCACGCACCACAGCGGCGTGTCGCCGAGGGTCTGCAGCAGGGTGGCCGTGGCGGTGAGCCCGGCCGGGACGCCCGGGAAGCCGGTTTCGTCCAGGGCCAGCAGGGAAAGCACGTGGTCGAACTCGCGGTCGCGCAGGCGGTCGGCGATGGTGTCGTCGAAGACCACGGGCTCGCCGTCGAAGTACCCGGCGACCGTGGTGACCCACGGGTCGTCGGCCAGAGCGGCCGGGACGACCACGAGCCAGGAGCCGGTGCCGGGGCGGGCCGCGGTGACCGGGACCCAGGTCGCCTTGTAGCGCCATCTGTCCACAACGGACTCTTCGTGGCGCGAACGGCGGTACGACGACAGCGCGGGCAAGAGCGCCCCGAGGGTCGCGTCGTCGACGTCGAGGCGGGCGGCCAGTCCGGCCGCGTCACCCCGGTCGACGGCGGCCCAGAACTCCGCGTCGGCCGTGTTCGCGGCGGGGGCCGCGGCGGAGGGCCAGAACCACTCGTGCTGGAACGCGTACGTGGGCAAGGCCACCCGGCGGGCGCCGGTCCCGGCGAAGAACGCGGACCAGTCGATCCGGACGCCGGACACGTGCAGCTGCCCGAGGGCGCCGACCAGGGTTTCGACGTCGTCGCGGCCGCGGCGGGCCAGCGGGATGCCGTCGGTCATCGCGGACAGGACCGCGTCCGGGCCGATCTCGACGACCAGGCCGGCTCCCCGCAGCTGCTCGGCGGTACCGGCGAACCGGACCGGTTCCCGGACGTGGGCGACCCAGCGGTCCGGGTCGGTGACGTCACCCTCGGCGACCATCGGCACGGCGGGCGCTTCGAAGGCGAGCCCGGCGATGGCGTCGCGGAACGCGGGCAGCATCGGGTCCATCAGCGGCGAGTGGAACGCGTGCGACACCGTGAGCCGCTTGGTGTCGGCGAAGTGGCCCGCCGCGGCGAGCACCGCGGACTCCACCCCGGACAGCACGACCGACGCCGGGCCGTTGACCGCGGCGAGCGCCACTTCGTCGCTCAGGTGGGGCGCGACCTCGGCTTCGGTGGCGCGGACGGCGACCATCGCGCCGCCCGGCTCGAGGTCCTGCATCAGCGACGCGCGGGCCGTGACCAGCGCGCACGCGTCGTCCAGGGACAGCACCCCGGCGACGTGCGCGGCGGCGATCTCGCCGACCGAGTGGCCGCCGACGAAGTCCGGCCGGACGCCCCACGCGGACAGCAGCCGCACGAGCGCGACCTCGACCGCGAACAACGCGGGCTGAGCGAACCCGGTGCGGGACAACGCTTCGGCGTCGTCGCCCCACAGGACTTCGCGCACCTGCGGGTCGAGGCGGTCGAGCACGGCGTCGAGCGCGGTGGCGAACGCCGGGAAGCTGTCGTAGAGGCTGCGGGTCATCCCGGGCCGCTGCGCACCCTGGCCGGTGAAGACGAACGCGACCTTCGGCGCGCCCTTCGCCTCGCCGGTGGTGACCAGCGGCGACGGACGGCCCTCGGCGAGCGCGGCCAGCCCTTCGGTGGTGCGGACGACGGCGCGGTGGTCGAACGTCGAGCGCGTCGTGGCCAGCGAATACCCGAGGTCGAGCAGGTCCGCGGTGGTGTCCCGGAGCCGGGCGGCCTGGTCGCGCAAGGCTTCCGGCGTGCGGCCGCTGAGCACCAGCGGGACGCACGGCAGTTCGCGCTCGGCCTCGTCCCGGGCGGGGATGACGACGGGTGGTTCCTCGATGATCGCGTGGGCGTTGGTGCCGCTGATACCGAACGACGACACGCCCGCTCGGCGCGGGCGGCCGGCCTCCGCAGGCCACGGCCGCGCGTCGGTGAGCAGCTCGACGTTCCCGGCGGCCCACTCGACGTGCGTCGACGGCTCGGTGACGTGCAGCGTGCGCGGCAGGGTGCCGTTGCGCATCGCCTGGACGACCTTGATGATCCCGGCGACCCCGGCCGCGGCCTGCGCGTGCCCGATGTTCGACTTGATCGACCCGAGCAGCAACGGCGTCGAACGGTCCTGGCCGTAGGTGGCGAGCAGCGCCTGGGCTTCGATCGGGTCCCCGAGGGTGGTCCCGGTGCCGTGCGCCTCGACGACGTCGACGTCCGAAGTGGACAGCCCGGACGCGGCGAGGGCCTGGCGGATCACGCGCTGCTGCGAGGGGCCGTTCGGCGCGGTGAGGCCGTTCGACGCACCGTCGGAGTTGACGGCGGACCCGCGCAGCACGGCGAGGATCTCGTGGCCGTTGCGGCGGGCGTCCGACATCCGTTCCAGGACCAGGATCCCGGCGCCTTCGGACCAGCCGACGCCGTCGGCGGTGTCCGAAAAGGACTTGCAGCGGCCGTCGGCGGCGATGCCGCGCTGGCGGCTGGAGGCGACGAACGAGCCGGGCGTCGACATGACCGTGACACCGCCGGCCAGCGCCAGCGAGCATTCCCCCTGCCGCAGCGCCTGCGCCGCCCAGTGCAACGCGACCAGCGACGACGAGCACGCGGTGTCGACGGTGACGGTCGGGCCTTCGAGGCCCATCGTGTAGGCGATCCGTCCGGAAGCGACACTCGGCGCGCTGCCGTTGCCCTGGTAGGCCTCGGCTTCCGGGCTGCCCTGCAGCAGCATCCCGTAGTCGGAGTACATCACGCCGACGAACACGCCGGTCCGGGAACCGCGCAGCGACACCGGGTCGACGCCCGCGCGCTCCACCGCTTCCCACGACACTTCGAGCAGCAACCGCTGCTGGGAGTCGGTGGCCAGTGCTTCGCGCGGGCTCATCCCGAAGAACGCCGGGTCGAACTCGCCCGCCTCGTGCAGGAACCCGCCGTGGCGCGTGTACGACGTGCCGGGGTGGTCGGGGTCCGGGTGGTACAGGTTCTCGACGTCCCAGCCGCGGTTGACCGGGAAGCCGGACACCGCGTCGACGCCGGAATCGACCAGGTTCCACAGGTCTTCGGGCGAGCCGACGCCGCCCGGGTAGCGGCAGCCCATGCCGACGATGACGATCGGGTCGTCGGACACCGGGCGCGCGGTCACCGGGGTCTCGTCGGCGGCCGCGCCGGACAGCTCGCGGCCGAGGTGCGCGGCGAGCGCTTCCGGGGTCGGGTAGTCGAAGACGAGCGTGGCGGGCAGGCGCAGGCCGGTCGTCGCGTCGAGGCGGTTGCGCAGTTCGACGGCGGTCAGCGAGTCGAAGCCGAGGTCCTTGAACGCGCTCCGGCCGTCGACGGTGTCGGTGGCCGCGTAGCCGAGCACGAGGCCGGCCTCGGTGCGCACCAGGTCTTCCAGCGCCCGGGCGCGGTCGGCCTCGGTGAGGCCGCCGAGCCGGTCGGCCAGCGCGGAGGCGGGGCGGCTCGTGCCCGGCGCGGCACCCCCGGGCACGAGCGAGCGCAGCAGCGCGGGCACGCCCGGGCGGCCGCGCAGGGCGCCGGCGTCCAGGCGCATCGGCAGGACGGCCGGTTCGGCCTCGGCCAGCGCGGCGTCGAACAGCGCCAAGCCCTCGGCCGGGTCGAGCGGGGGCAGGCCGGCCGCAGCGAGCCGGCGGTGGTCGGCGTCGGACAGCCGGGCCGCCATCCCGGCGTCACCGGCCCAGGCACCCCAGGCCAGGGACTGGCCGGGCAGGCCCTCGGCCCGCCGGCGCTGGGCGAGCGCGTCGAGGAAGGCGTTGGCGGCGGCGTAGTTGGCCTGCCCGGGGCTGCCGAGCACGCCGGCGGCCGAGGAGAACAGGACGAACGCACCGAGGTCGCCGGTCAGCTCGTGCAGGTTCCAGGCCGCGTCGGCCTTCGCGCGGAACACGGTCGCGATGCGGTCGGGGGTCAGGGTTTCGACGACGCCGTCGTCGAGGACACCGGCCGCGTGCACGACGGCACCGACCGGGTGCTCGGCCAGCAGCGCGGCGAGGGCGTCGCGGTCGGCGGCGTCGCACGCGGCGATGGTGACGTCGGCGCCGAGCGCGGTCAGCTCCTCGCGGAGTTCGGGCGCGCCGGGGGCGCCGGGACCGCGGCGGCCGGCCAGCAGCAGCTTCCGGACGCCGTGCGTGGTGACCAGGTGCTTCGCGACCAGGCCACCGAGCCCGCCGGTGCCGCCGGTGACCAGGACGGTCGCGCCGTCGGGGAAGTGCGCGGCCGGGCCGTCGCCGACCGGGAGGCGTGCCAGCCGCGGCAGGACGATCCCCCCGTCGCGCACGGCGGCCTGGGCTTCCCCGGCGTCGAGGACGCGCTGCAGTGGCGCGGTGAGGCTCTCGGGCTCGTCGACGTCGACGAGCACGAACCGATCGGGGTGCTCGGCCTGCGCGGAGCGGACGAAGCCCCAGACCGCGGCGGCGGCCGGGTCGACGAGGTCGCCCTCGGCGGCCGGGACGGCGTGCGAGGTGACGAAGACCAGGCGCGACCGGGCGAACTCCGGTTCCGCGATCCAGGTCTGCAGCAGTTCGAGCGCCCACGAGGTGGCCGCGTGCGCGGCTGCCGCGTCGCCCGCGCCCGGCGGCACCGGGGCGAGGACGACGGAGGGGACCCCGCCGATCCGGACGGTCGCGAGGTCGGGGAAGACCGCCGGGGTGGCGAACCCGAGCCCGGTGCCGAGGACGACCCAGTCCGCGTCGTCGGCGGGCTGCGTGACGGAAACCGCGGGTGCGGGTGTCCACACGGGACGGAACAGCGACTCGTGCCTGCTCGCGCGCAGGTCCCCGGCGGCGACCGGGCGGAACGTCAGCGCGTCGGCGGCCAGCACCGGCGTGCCCGCGGGGTCGGTGACGGCGAGGGCGACGGCGTTGTCCCCCACCGGGCTGAGCCGGGCGCGCAGGGTGGTCGCGTGCGTGGGCTGGACGCCGACGCCGGCCCACGAGAACGGCAGGCCCTCGCGGCCCTCGACGTGCGCCGAGGCGTGCAGGACGGCGTCGAGCAGCGCCGGGTGCAGGCCGAACGACGCGGCTTCGGTCTCGTGCTCGGGCGGCAGCGCGACTTCGGCCAGCACCTCGTCGCCGAGCCGCCAGGCCGCGCGCAGCCCCTGGAACGCCGGGCCGTAGCCGAGTCCTTGCCCGGCCAGGCCCTCGTAGAAACCGTCCAGGTCCAGGGGTTCGGCGCCGGCGGGCGGCCACTCCCCCGGCAGGACGGCGGCGGGTGCGCCGCCGACGGCGAGGCGGCCGAAGGCGTGCCGCACCCAGGTGTCGTCCTGCTGGGAGTAGACGCTGACCGAGCGGGTGCCGTCTTCGGCGGCGGGACCGGCGACGACCTGCACGCGCACGCCACCGGAGGCGGGCAGCACGAGCGGTGCGGCGAACGTCAGTTCGTCGACGCGGGCGCAGCCGACCTGCGCCCCCGCGCGGCCGGCCAGTTCGAGGAACGCCGTGCCGGGCAGGAGTTTGGTGCCGAGGATCTCGTGCTGGCCGAGCCAGGCCTGCCGGCGCACGGACAGCTCGCCGGCGAACAGGAAGCCGCCGGATTCGGGCAGTTCGACGGCCGCGCCGAGCAGCGGGTGCCCGGCCGGGTCGAGGCCGACCTGGCCGAGGTCGCCGCCGGTGCCGCCTTCGAGCCAGTAGGTGCGGCGCTGGAAGGCGTAGGTGGGCAGGTCGACGACGCGGGCGCCGGTGCCCTCGTGCCAGGCCGCCCAGTCGAAGCCGCCGCCGCGGACCTGCCAGCGGGCGAGCGCCGAGAGCAGGGTCGTGGTCTCGTCGCGGCCGCGGCGGGCGGTGGGGATGCAGTCGCTGTCCGGGCCGGTCAGCTCGGCGGTCATCGCCGAGAGCGTGGCGTCCGGGCCGACTTCGAGGAACGTGGTGACCCCGCGGGAAACCAGGTCGGCGACGGTGTCGGCGTACCGGACGGCGTCGCGCACGTGCCGCACCCAGTAGTCCACAGTGGACATATCACCGGACGCGACGACCGGGATCGAGGGCTCGGCGAAGGTCAGGGTTTCCAGCACCGCGCGGAAGTCGTCGAGCATCGGGTCCATCAGCGGTGAGTGGAACGCGTGGCTCACCGTGAGCCGCTTGGTCTTCTCGAACCGCGCGGCGATGGCGAGCACCGCGTCCTCGGCGCCGGACACGACGACGGCGGCCGGGCCGTTGACGGCGGCGATCGAGACGTCTTCGGTGAGCAGCGGGAGGATCTCGGCCTCGGTCGCCTGGATCGCGACCATCGCTCCCCCGGCGGGCAGCGCCTGCATCAGGCGGCCGCGGGCCTTGACGAGCTTGACCGCGTCCGCCAGCGACAGCACCCCGGCCACGTGGGCCGCGGCGATCTCGCCGACGGAGTGCCCGGCGACGAAGTCCGGGCGCACGCCCAGGGATTCGAGGAGTCGGAAGAGCGCGACTTCGAAGGCGAACAAGGCGGGCTGCGCGACGCCGGTTTCGTCCACAGTGGCGTCTTCGGGCAGGTCGAGCAGCGCGAGGATCTCGTCCCGGGCCCGCACGAAAGCCGGGAAGGCCAGTGTCCGCCCCATGTCGGCGCGCTGGGAACCCTGGCCGGTGAACAGGAACGCCGACGCGCCGGGGTGCCCGGCCGAGCCGGTGTGCACGCCGGGTGCGGCGGCCGAGGTGGCGAGCGCGTGCAGGGCGGCCAGCAGCTCGTCGCGGCCGGCGCCGGTGACGACGGCCCGGTGCGGGAAGGCGACGCGCGTGCTCGCGAGGGAGTGCGCGACGTCGAGCGGGGTGTGCTCCGGGCGGGCGTCGAGGTGGGCGAGCAGGCGGGCGGCCTGCTCGCGCAGCGCGTCCGGGGTGCGGCCGGACACCGGCCAGAGGTACCCGGCGGGCTCACGGCGCTCGGCGGCTTCGACCGGTTCGGGCACCGGCTGTTCGAGGATCAGGTGCGCGTTGGTGCCGCTGATGCCGAACGACGAAACGGCGGCGCGGCGCGGTTTCCCGGTGTCCGGCCACGGGCGCGGCTCGGTCAGCAGCGAGACGCGGCCGGCGGTCCAGTCCACGTGGGACGTCGGCGCGTCGACGTGCAGGGTCCGCGGGAGGACGCCGTGGCGCATGGCCTGGATGGTCTTGATGACGCCGCCGACGCCGGCGGCGGACTGCGTGTGCCCGACGTTCGACTTGAACGACCCGAGCCACAGCGGGTCGCCCGCGCGCTCGCGGCCGTAGGTGGCCAGCAGCGCCTGGGCTTCGATGGGGTCGCCCAGCACGGTGCCGGTGCCGTGGGCCTCGACGGTGTCGATGTCGTCGGTGGTCAGCCCGGCGTTCTCGAGGGCCTGGCGGATCACGCGCTGCTGGGACGGCCCGTTGGGCGCGGTGAGGCCGTTGGAGGCGCCGTCGGAGTTGACCGCGGAGCCGCGGATGACGGCGAGCACCTCGTGACCGTTGCGGCGGGCGTCGGACAGCCGTTCCAGCAGCAGAAGTCCGGCGCCTTCGGAGAACCCGGCACCGTCGGCGGCCTCGGCGAAGGACTTGCAGCGGCCGTCGGAGGCGAGGCCGCCCTGGCGGTCGAACTCGCCGTAGAGGCCGGGGGTGGCCATCACGGCGACGCCGCCGGCGAGGGCGAAGGAGCACTCGCGGGCCCGCAGCGAGCGGGCGGCCCAGTGCAGCGCGACCAGCGACGACGAGCACGCCGTGTCGACGGTGACGGCGGGCCCTTCCAGGCCGTAGAAGTAGGCGATCCGGCCGGAGATGACCGAGGATTCGGTGCCGGTGACGAGGTAGCCCTCGACGCCGTCGGGCAGCGCGGCGAGCCCGCGGCCGTACCCCATGGACCCGGCCCCGACGAAGACCCCGCCGGTGCCGCCCTCGACCTCGCGCGGGTCGATGCCGGCGCGTTCGAAGGCCTCCCAGGCCAGCTCGAGGACGATCCGCTGCTGCGGGTCCATGGCCAGCGCCTCGCGCGGCGAGATCCCGAAGAAGGCGGGGTCGAAGTCCCCGGCGCGGTGCAGGAACCCGCCCTGGTGCCGCGATTCCGGCCAGCCGCGGCCCTCGGGGAACCCGGTGACCGCGTCCACCCCGTCGGCGACGAGCCGCCAGAGGTCCTCGGGCGACTGCACACCACCCGGGTACCGGCAGCTCATGGCGACGACCGCGACGGGCTCGGCCGCCGCGGCGAGCAGCGTGGTGTTCTGCCGCCGCAGCTGCTTGTTCTCCTGCACGGCGACGCGCAGTGCTTCGACGACTCGATCCGACCCGGCCGGCATAGACATCTCCAGGGTGAGCGTTTTCTTACCCGGGTGACGCCACCGCGACGGCGTTCCTCTCCGGACCGGCGCCGAGCGAACGTCCACTTGCCGGGGAGTCAACCGCACGCCCAGCCCGGAAACCCCCAGACTTGCCCCCGCCCCGAACGCCACATCGGGGGCATGCCGGAGGCGGCACTTTCGTAGGGAAAGTGCCGCCTCCGGTCGCCTCGGTCAGGCGCGGGTCAGTCCTGGTCGCCGCCCAGGACGAAGCGGACCAGGTCGTCCGCGTCCATGTCGCCCACGTCGCCGTCCTCCTCCGCCCGGGACTCCTCCGGGCGCTCAGGGCGCTCCGAACGTTCCGCCGCCTCCGCCAGCAGGTCCATCAGGCCCAGCGAACGCAGCTGGTCGAACGACACCGACGCCAGGAACTTCCGGACCCTGGCCTCCTCCGCCGACGCCGGGACGTCGTCCTCGGCGCCGAACAGCTCGCGGTGCAGGTGGGCCGCCACCGCCTGGGACGTCGGGTGGTCGAACACCAGGGTCGACGGCAGCCGCAGGCCCGTGCGCTCGCCCAGGACGTTGCGGACCTCGACCGCGGCCAGGGAGTCCACGCCCATGTCGCGGAACGCCTGGGACGGCTCGATGTCGCCCGGTTCGCCGTAGCCGAGGAGCTCGGCCGCCACCGTGCGGACCAGCTCGAGCAGCGCGTCGCGCCGCTCCGCCGGGTCCAGGCCGGCCAGTTCCTCGTGCAGGGTCGCCTCGGCCACCACCGCGTCGCGTTCGGTGTCCGCCGCCGACAGCGCTTGGCGGACCTCCGGCAGCTCGCTGAGCAGCGGGCTTTCGCGGGGCAGCGTGAACGTCTGCGCGAAGCGGTTCCAGTCGAAGTCCGCCGCGAGCACCGAGCCGCGGACGCCGAGGGCGCGCCCGAACGCCACCATCGCCTCTTCCGGGACCAGCGGCACCAGGCCGTGGCGCTGCATGTGTTCGAGCATGTCGCCCTGCAGGGCCATGCCGGCCTCGCCCCACACGCCCCAGCCGATCGACACGCCCACCAGGCCGCGGCGTTCGCGGTCCTCGGCCAGCGCGTTCAGGTAGGCGTTCGCGGCCGCGTACGCGCTGAGCTTGCCGCTGCCGAGCATGCCCGACACCGACGAGTACAGCACGAAGAAGTCCAGCTCCCGGTCGCCGACGAGCTCGTCCAGGTGCCGCGCACCCTCCACTTTGGACCGCAGGACGCCTTCGACCTCCTCCAGGGTCAGCGCGACGACGTCAGCGCCGTCCTGGGCGACGCCGGCGGCGTGGACGACCCCGCGCAGCGGATCCGACGCCGGGATGGCCGCCAGCACCGCGGCCAGCTGGGCGCGGTCGGCGACGTCGCACGCCACCACCGACACCTCGGCCCCGCGCCCGGTCAGCTCCTCGGCCAGCTCGGCCGCGCCCGGCGCGTCGGGGCCGCGGCGGCTGGTCAGCACCAGCCGCCGGACGCCGGCGTCGGCCAGCCAGCGGGCCGTCTCGACGCCGAGCGCGCCCGTGCCGCCGGTGATGAGCACCGTGCCCGGCCCGGCCAGCGCCGGGGTGACCGACGGCGTCTCCGCCGCCGTGGTGCGCCGCAGGCGGCGGCCCAGCAGGCGGCCGTCGCGCAGGGCGATCTGGTCTTCGCCGCCGAGCCCGGTCAGCACGTGCGGCAGGTTCCGCAGGTCGGCTTCGCCGGGTTCGGCGGGCAGCTCGACCAGGCCACCCCAGGCCGCCGCGCGTTCCAGCGCCACCGTGCGGCCGAAGCCCCAGACCGCCGCCTGGCCGATCGTGTCCACGGCCGCGTGCTTGCCCTCGACCGGCAGCGCTTCGCGGGTCAGGCACCACAGCTTGGCTTCGACCTCGGCCCGGGCGAGGGCCTGGACCAGCACCGCGGTGAGCACGACGCCCGGCGGCGCGGTCGGGGCCGCGTCGATCGGCCGCGTGCTCAGCGCGAGCAGCGAGACGACGGCGTCGAACGTCCCCGGCAGCTCGCCGAGCCGGGCGGCGAGGGCGGCCGGGTCGGGGTCGGTCACCGTGACGACGGTGACGTCGCCGGGCAGCGCGCCCAGCACCCGGGCGCCCCAGTCGCCGGTGTCCTCGGGGACGACGGCCAGCCAGCGGCCCGGTCCGGCGGCCCCCGCCGGGGGCTTCAGCGGCGTCCAGTCGATGCGGTACCACCAGCGGTCGACGGCGGCCTCGGTGCGCAGCTTCTCCCGCCACGACGTCAGCGCGGGCAGGACGGCGTCCAGCGCGGCCCGGTCGACTTCCAGCGCCGAGGCCAGTACCCCGCCGTCGGTCGCCGCGACCATGCCCCACAGCCGCGCGTCCGCCGTGCTCTCGCCGCCCGCGGAGACGGCCTGCGGGGCCGGCTCGGGCCAGTAGTTCTTGCGCTGGAAGGCGTAGGTCGGCAGCGGCACCCGCGCGGTGACGCCGGCCCGCTCGTAGAAGGCGGTCCAGTCGATCGTGACGCCTTGGGCGTGCGCCCCGGCGACCGCGGTGACCACCCGGCGCCAGTCGCCTTCGCCGGTGTGCAGCGTTTCCTGGAACACCAGGGGTTCGCCGGTGCGGTCCATGGTCTGTTCGAGGGCCATCTTCAGCACCGGGTTGGGGCTGGGTTCGACGAACGCGCTCGCGCCGCCGGCCACCATCGCGTCGGCCGCTTCGCCGAACAGCACGGTCTGGCGCAGGTTCCGGTACCAGTACGCGGCGTCCAGCTCCGCGGTGTCGAGCAGCCCGCCGGTCACCGACGAGTAGAACGGCACCGCCGAACTGCGCGGGGACACCGGGGCGAGCAGTTCGAGCAGGTCGTCCTCGAGGAGCTCGACCTGAGGCGAGTGCGCGGCGAAGTTCACCCCGGCCAGGCGCCAGCGCATCATGCCTGCCGCCGAGAGCCGCTTTTCCAGCTTCGCCATGGCGGTTTCGTCGGCGGAGACGGTGACCAGCTTGGGCCCGTTCACCGCGGCGATCGAGACGTCGTCGCCGACGAGCGCGCGGACGTCGTCGACCGGCGCCACCACCGAGAGCATCACGCCGGTGCGGGCCAGCTTCTGCCGGATCAGGCGGCTGCGCAACGCGACCACGCGGGCACCGTCCTGAAGGGACAGTCCACCCGCGACGCACGCGGCGGCGATCTCGCCCTGCGAATGCCCGGCGACCGCGGCCGGTTCGACGCCGAACTCGCGCCACAGCGCGGCGAGCGACACCATCACCGCCCACAGCGCGGGCTGGACGATGTCGACCTCTTCGAGGGCTTCCGCGTCGTCGAGGACGTCGAACAGGGACCAGTCGGCGAACTCGCTCAGCGCGGCGGCGCACTCGGCCATCGTCGCGGCGAACACCGGGGACGCGGCCAGGAGGTCCTTGGCCATCCCGGCCCACTGCGAACCCTGGCCGGGGAAGACGAACGCCGGGGTGCGCGTGCCGAACGCCCGGCCGGTCACGACGTCCGGGGCGGCCTCGCCCGCCGCGACCGCGGTGAGCGCGGCGGTGAGCCCGGCCCGGTCCTCGCCGACGACGACGGCCCGGTGCGCGAACGAGGTCCGGCCCGCCAGCGCGCGGCCGACGGCGGGAACGTCCTGGCCGTCGAGGTGCGTCAGCAGCCGTTCGGCCTGACCGCGCAGGGCGCCGGCGGTCCGGCCGGACAGCACCCACGGCACGATCGACGGCGGCTGCGCCGGTTCGGGCGCGGGCACCGGTGCCGGGCCGGCTTCGAGCACGGCGTGGGCGTTGGTGCCGCTGATGCCGAACGACGACACCGCGGCCCGCCGCACGCGACCGGTTTCCGGCCACGGGCGGGCGTTCGCCAGCACCTCGACGCCGCTGTCGTCCCAGTCCACGTGGGACGATCGCGTCTCCGTGTGCAGCGACCGGGGCAGCACGCCGTGGCGCATCGCGAGGACCATCTTGATGATCCCGGCGACGCCCGCGGCGGCCTGGGTGTGCCCGATGTTGGACTTGACCGAGCCGATCGGCAGCGGGGCGCCGCGGTCGCGGCCGTAGGTGGCGATGAGGGCTTGCGCTTCGATCGGGTCGCCGAGCGCGGTGCCGGTGCCGTGCGCCTCGACCGCGTCGATGTCCTTCGTGGACAGTCCGGACGCGGCGAGGGCCTGGCGGATCACGCGTTGCTGCGACGGGCCGTTCGGCGCGGTCAGGCCGTTGGACGCGCCGTCGGAGTTGACCGCGGAACCGCGCACGACGGCGAGGATCTCGTGGCCGTTGCGGATCGCGTCGGACTGCCGTTCCAGCACCAGCATGCCGACGCCCTCGGCGAAGCCCAGCCCGTCGGCGTCGTCGGAGAACGCCTTGCAGCGCCCGTCCGCGGCGAGCCCGCGCTGGCGGCTGAAGCCGATGAAGGTGCCCGGCGTGGCCATCACGGTCGCGCCGCCGGCCAGTGCCAGCTCGCATTCCCCGCTGCGCAGCGCCTGCGCGGCCAGGTGCAGGGTGACCAGCGACGACGAGCACGCCGTGTCGACGGTCAGCGTCGGGCCTTCGAAGCCGAAGGTGTAGGCGACGCGGCCCGAGGCGACGCTCGGGGAGCTGCCGTTGCTCTCGTAGCCGTCGGTGTCGGCGAGGTGGTTGAGCGTCAGGCCGTAGTCGTTGTACATCACGCCGACGTACACGCCGGTGCGGCTGCCGCGCAGGCTCACCGGGTCGATCCCGGCGCGCTCGACGGCCTCCCAGCCCGTCTCCAGCAGCAGGCGCTGCTGGGCGTCGGTGGCGAGGGCTTCGCGCGGGTTCATCCCGAAGAACTCGGGGTCGAACTCGCCCGCGTCGTGCAGGAAACCGCCTTCGCGGGTGTAGGTCGTGCCCGGGTGGTCCGGGTCCGGGTGGTAGAGCGAGGCGACGTCCCAGCCGCGGTTGGCCGGGAACGCCGTGATGGCGTCGCGTTCCTCGGTGAGCAGCCGCCAGAGGTCCTCGGGCGACGCCACGCCGCCCGGGAAGCGGCAGCTCATGCCGACGATGACGATCGGGTCGCCGGCCACCGCGGCGGGCGTCGGGGCCGCGTCGGCGACCGCGCCGGAGCCGAGCAGCGCCTCCAGGAGGTGCTCGCCCAGCGCGGCGACGGTCGGGTAGTCGAACACGGCGGTGGCGCCGAGCCGCACGCCGGTCGCGCCGTCGAGCCGGTTGCGCAGTTCGAGGGCGGTCAGGGAGTCGAACCCGAGCTGCTGGAACGTCTGACCGGCGTCGATCGCGCCGCCGTCGGCGTGCCCGAGCACCTGCGCGACCTGGGTGGTGACCAGCTCGCGGACGGCGCGGGTGCGCCCGGCGGCGTCGAGCGCGCCGAGCCGCTGGACCAGCCCGACGGCCGCTTCGGCACCCGCCGCGGACCGCTTGAGCGGGACGCGGATGAGGCCGCGCAGCACCGGTGGGACGTCGCCCATCGCCCGCAGGACCGGCAGGTCGAGCCGGACCGGCGCGACGTCGGGGACGCCCGCGGCGAGCGCGGCGTCGAACAGGCTCGTGCCCAGCTCGGCGGGGATGGCCGGGGTGCCGGCGCGGGCCATCCGGGCGAGGTCGGCGTCGGACAGGTCGCTGGTCATGCCGCTGCCGGTCGCCCACGGACCCCAGCCGAGCGAGGTGGCGGGCAGGTCTTCGGCGTGGCGGTGCCGCGCGAGGGCGTCGAGAAACGCGTTGGCGGCCGCGTAGTTGGCCTGGCCCGCGGTGCCGACGGTGCCGGCGACCGAGGAGAACACGACGAACGACCGGAGGTCGCGGGTCAGTTCGTGCAGGTTCCAGGCGCCGGCGGCCTTCGGGGTGAGGACGCGGCCGAGGCTGTCCGGCGTCTGGGAAGCCAGGACGCCGTCGTCGAGGACACCGGCGCTGTGCACAACGGCGGTCAGCGGGTGCTCGAGCCCGTCGATGAGGGCTCGCAGCGCGTCCCGGTCGGCGACGTCGCAGGCGGCGGTGGTGACTTCGGTGCCGTGCGCGGCGAGTTCGGCGACGAGGGTGGCGACTTCGGCGGGGTCTCCCCCGCTGCGGCTGACCAGCAGCAGCCGCCGCATCCCGTGCTCGGCGGCGAGGTGGCGGGCGAAGACCGCGCCGAGGCCGCCGGTGCCGCCGGTGATGAGGACGGTGCCCTCGGGGTCGCCGAATTCCCGTGCTTCGGACTGGACCGCAACGCGGGCGAGCCGGCCGCCGTGCACCTGGCCGTTCCTGACCGCGACCTGCGGTTCCTCGGCCGCCAGGGCGGCTTCGAGGTGGTCGCCGGTGTCGTCGAGGTCGACGAGCGCGAGCCGGCCGGGGTGTTCGGCCTGTGCGGAGCGGACCAGGCCCCAGACGGCCGCGGCGACGGGATTGCCTTCGGTGGCCCCGCGGGTGACGACGGCCAGGCGGGTTTCGCGGAGGCGGTCGTCGGCGAGCCAGCGCTGGAGGAGGTCCAGGACACGGGTGGTGACGTCGAGGGCGGCGGCCGCGGGGTCGTCGCCGGGCGGGTCGAGCAGCGGCAGGACGACGAGGCCGGGCGCGGCGGTGGCGGCGGCTTCGAGGTCGGCGAAGGTCGCCGCGCCGGGAAGCACCTCGTTCGCCCCGAGGACTCCGGCGTCGGCCGGATCCTTCGGCTCGACGGCCAGCGGGGTCCACGTGAGGCGGTACAGGTTCTCCTGGCTCACCTGCCGCACTTCCGCCGGCTCGCGCAGGCGCAGCGTGGCCACCTCGGCGACCACCGCTCCCGACGAGTCCGCGATCGCGAGCGAAACCCCCGGCCCGGCGAGGGAGATCCGCACCCGGACCGAAGCCGCGCCGGTGGCGTGCAGCTGCACACCCTCCCATGCGAAGGGCAAGCCGGCCTCGCCACCGAGCAGGCCGATCGCGTGCAGGCACGCGTCGAACAGCGCCGGGTGCAGGCCGAACGCGCCCGCCTCCCCCGCGTCGCCGGTGGGCAGGGCCACCTCGGCGAAAACCTCGTCGCCCGCTTGCCACGCCGCCCGCAGGCCGCGGAACGTGCCGTCGTAGGACAAGCCGCCGTCGGCCAAGCGCTCGTAGTGACCCGAAAGATCCACCGGCTCGGCGGCGGGCGGCCACGGGAAAGCGGCCGCCGCCGCCCGCTGGGGCCCGAGCACGCCGGTCGCGTGCCGGACCCACGTCAGGTCGTCGCCGTCCTCCGGTCGCGAGTGGACGGTCAGCGTCCGGCGCCCGTCCTCGCGCGGCGCGGACACGCGCAGCTGCAGCTGCACCCCGCCCCGCTCGGGCAGCACCAGCGGTGCCTCCAGCGTGAGGTCGTCCAGGCACGGCGTCCCGGCTTCGTCGCCGGCCCGCAGCGCCAGCTCCGCGAGCACCGTGCCGGGCAGCACCACCGCGCCCCCGACGACGTGGCCGCGCAGCCACGGGTGCCCGGACACCGACAGCCGGCTCGTCAGCAGCACCTCGCCCGACCCGGCCGGGCGCACCACGGCGCCGACCATCGGGTGGCCGCCGACGCCCAGGCCGGCCGCCGTCGCGTCGCCGCGCGGGGTCGCGCCGCCGCGCGGCCAGAACCGTTCGCGCTGGAACGCGTACGTCGGCAGCTCCACGTGCCGGCCACCCGGCAGCACCGCGGGCCAGTCGACCCGGGCGCCCACCACGTGCAGGCCGGCGAGCCCGGCCAGCGCGGCCCGCGGCTCGGGGGTTTCCTTGCGCAGCAAGGGGACCGTGACCGCGTCGGTGAGGGTGCCGGCGGTCATGGCGGAGAGGACGCCGTCCGGGCCGAACTCGGCGAACACGCGCACGCCGTGCTCGTGCAGCGCCGTCACGCCGTCGGCGAAGCGGACCGTCCGGCGGACGTTGGCCACCCAGTGGTCCGCGGTGAAGTCCGTGACGAGCGCGCCGGTGACCGTCGACACCACCGGGATCCGCGGCGCCGAGTACGTCAGCTCCTCGGCGACCGCACGGAATTCCTCGAGCATCGGGTCCATCAGCGGCGAGTGGAACGCGTGGGACACCGTGAGCCGCTTGGGCTTCTCGAACCGCTCGGCCACGGCGAGCACCGCTTCTTCGGCGCCGGCGAGCACGACGGCGTCCGGCCCGTTGACCGCGGCGATCGCGACGTCGTCACCCAGCAGCGGCTCGACTTCCGCGGCGGTGGCGCGCACGGACACCATCGCTCCGCCGGAAGGCAGCGCCCCCATCAGCTCGGCGCGTGCCCGCACCAGCGTGCACGCGTCGGCCAGGGTCAGCACGCCGGCGACGTGCGCGGCCGCGACCTCGCCGACCGAGTGCCCGAGCACGTAGTCCGGCCGCACGCCCCACGACTCGAAGAGCCGGTACAGCGCGACTTCGAGGGCGAACAGCGCGGGTTGCGCCGCGGCCGTGTCCGCGAGCCGGCGGGAGTTCTCGCCCCAGACGATCCCGGCCCACTCGCCGGGCAGCTGCTCGGCGACCGCGTCCCAGGCCTGCGCGAACACGGGGTAGCGCGCGTACAACCGGCGTCCCATGCCGAGCCGCTGCGCACCCTGACCGGCGAACAGCGCGGCGAGCTTGGCCGATTCGGCCACGTGCCCGGTGACGACGGCCGGGTGCGGTTCGCCGGCCGCCAGCGCGTCCAGCGCCGCGGACAGTTCCGCGCGGTGCTCCGAAAGCACCACCGCGCGGTGGTCGAACGCGGTCCGGCCGGTGGCGAGGGTGTACCCGGCGTCGACGCGGTTGAGGTCGTACCCGGCCAGCCGCGCGGCCTGCTCGCGCAGGGCGCGTTCCGTCGTCGCCGACACCGGCCACGGCACGACCCCGGCGTCCGGCGGCGCGTCCGCGAGCACCGGCTCCGGCGCCTGTTCGATGATCGTGTGCGCGTTGGTGCCGCTGATGCCGAACGACGACACCGCGGCGCGGCGCACGCGGCCGGTCTCCGGCCACGGCCGGTTCTCGGTGACGACCTCGACGTCCCCGGCCGCCCAGTCGACGTGCGAGGACACCTCCCCGGCGTGCAGCGACGGGGGGACGACACCCTGCCGCAGCGCGGCCACCACCTTGATCACGCCGGCGACGCCCGCGGCGGCCTGGGTGTGGCCGATGTTCGACTTCACCGAACCGAGCAGCAGCGGGGTTTCGCGGTCCTGGCCGTAGGTCGCGAGCAGCGCCTGCGCCTCGATCGGGTCGCCCAGGGTCGTCCCGGTACCGTGGCCTTCGACGACGTCGACGTCCGAAGTGGACAGTCCGGCGACGGAGAGGGCCTGCCGGATCACGCGTTGCTGCGAAGGGCCGTTCGGCGCGGTCAGGCCGTTGGACGCGCCGTCGGAGTTGACCGCGCTGCCGCGCACCACGGCCAGGATCGGGTGCCCGTTGCGCTTCGCGTCGGAAACCCGCTCCAGCAACAGCATTCCGGCGCCTTCGGACCAGCCGACGCCGTCCGCGCCGTCGCCGAAGGACTTGCAGCGGCCGTCCGGGGAAAGCCCGCGCTGGCGCGAGAACCCGACGAACGTGCCCGGCGTCGACATCACCGTGACACCGCCCGCCAGCGCCAGGGAGCACTCCCCCGAGCGCAGCGCCTGCGCGGCCCAGTGCAGCGCCACCAGCGACGACGAACACGCCGTGTCGACGGTGACCGCCGGGCCTTCCAGCCCGAGCACGTAGGCGACGCGCCCGGATGCGACGCTGCCCGCGCTGCCGTTGCCCTGGTAGGCCTCCAGGTCCGCGCCCGCGACGAGGCTGTTGTAGTCGTTGTACATCACGCCGGCGAACACGCCGGTGCGGCTGCCGCGCAGGCTGCGCGGGTCGATGCCGGCCCGCTCGAACGCCTCCCACGAGACTTCCAGCAGGAGCCGCTGCTGGGTGTCCGTGGCGACGGCCTCGCGCGGGCTCATCCCGAAGAAGGCGGCGTCGAACTCGGCGGCGTCGTGCAGGAAGCCGCCGTGGCGGGTGTAGGACGTGCCCGGGTGGTCGGGGTCGGGGTCGTAGAGCGCGTCGACGTCCCAGCCGCGGTCGGCCGGGAACTCGGTGATGGCGTCGGCGCCGCCGGTGACCAGCTCCCAGAGCTGCTCGGGGGTGGTGACGCCACCCGGGTAGCGGCAGCTCATCGCGACGATCGCGATCGGCTCGTCGGCCACCGCGGCGGTGACCGGCGCGACGTCCACGCGGTCGCCGTCGCCTTCGCCTTCGCCCAGCTGCTCGGCGAGGTGGCGGGCCAGCGCGGTCACCGTCGGGTAGTCGAACACCGTGGTGGCCGGCAGCGCGACCCCGGACGCGGCGGTCAGCTTGTTGCGCAGGTCGACCGCGGTCAGCGAGTCGAAACCCAGCTCCTGGAACGTTTTCGCGGCCGGGACGGCGGCGGCGTCGGTGTGCCCGAGCACCAGCGCGACCTGCTCGCGCACCAGCGTCAGCAGCGCTTCGGCACGCTCTTCCGGTGTCAGCCCGGCCAGGCGGCGGAGCAGTCCGGCGGACCCGCGGCCCGCCTGCTTGCGGCCGGTGACGCGGACGAGGCCGCGCAGCAGCGGCGGGATCTCCGGCAGCGACCGCAGCACCGGCAGGTCGAGGCGGACCGGCAGCAGCACCGCGCGGTCGGTGGTGAGCGCCCGGTCGAACAGGCGGATGCTCTGCTCGGGCTGCAGCACGGGCATGCCGAGCCGGGCCATCCGCTCGAAGTCGGCGTCGCTGAGCGTCCGGGTCATCCCGGTCGCCGCGGCCCACGGGCCCCAGCCCAGCGACTGCGCCGGGAGGCCGTCGGTGGTGCGGTGCAGGGCGAGCGCGTCGAGGAAGGCGTTGGCGGCCGCGTAGTTCGCCTGGCCGGCGCCGCCGAAGGTGCCGGCGACCGAGGAGAACGAGACGAACGCGGCCAGGGGGAGGTCGCGGGTCAGCTCGTGCAGGTTCCAGGCCGCGTCGACCTTGGGACGCAGCACGGTCGCCAGCCGTTCGGGCGTGAGGGAGCCGAGGACACCGTCGTCGAGGACGCCGGCGGTCTGCACGACCGCGGTCAGCGGGTGCTCGGGCGGGACGTCGTCGAGCAGCGCTCGCAGCGCGTCGCGGTCGGCGATGTCGCACGCCTTCACGGCGACCTCGGCACCGGCCGCGCCGAGGTCGGCGGCCAGCTCGGCCGCCCCCTCGGCGGCCGGCCCACGGCGGCTGACCAGCACCAGGTGCCGGACGCCGTGCTCGCCGACCAGGTGCCGGGCCAGCAGCCCCCCGAGCCCCCCGGTCCCGCCGGTGATGAGCACGGTCCCGTCCGGGTCCCAAGCCGCACTTTCACGTGAAAGTGCGGCTCCCTGGTGCGCACTTTCACGTGAAAGTGCGGGGTCGGGGCGGGTGAGGCGGGCGGCGCGGGGTTCGCCGTTGACGAGCGTGAGCTGCGGTTCGCCGGTGGTGAGCGCGTTCGGCAGCGCGGCCAGGGAGGCTTCGGTGCCGTCGAGGTCGATGAGCGCGACGCGGCCGGGGTGCTCGACCTGCGCGGTGCGGACCAGGCCCCAGACGGCGGCCGCGGGCAGGTCGGCCCCGGTCGTCGCGCCCCGGGTGACGAGCACCAGCCGCGCGGGCCGCTCGGCGGCCAGCCAGTCCTGCAGGATGCCCAGCACGTGCGTGGTCAGTTCGTGCGTCTCCTGGACGACGTCGCCGCTCTCGCCGGCGGCGATCGGCCACAGGACGACGCCCTCGTCGGCGGCGAGCGGTCCGGAAAGCCGGGTGGCGGCGGGGAAAACAGCGGCCACGCCGAACGGATCGACGCCCGCGACCGACACCGCGGCGGTTTCGGGCGCGCCGACGGCGATCGGGGTCCAGTCGAGCTGGAACAGCGAGTCGCGGTCGACGGCCGGGGTCGCGGACTGGGGCCGCAGCACCAGCGAACGCACGGTCGCGACCGGCTCGCCGTCGAGGTCGGTCAGGTGCAGGGACACCGCGTCGTCGCCGGCGGGCGAGACGCGCAGCCGCACCGCGGTCGCGCCCGAAGCGTGCACGGTGACGCCCGCCCACGAGAACGGCAGGGCACCCGGCCGGACGGTGGTGCCGAACGAGGTGGCGTGCAGGCACGCGTCGAGCAGCGCCGGGTGCAGGCCGTACGTCTCGGCGGGTTCGTCCTCGGGCAGTTCGACTTCGGCGTAGACGTCCTCGCCGTGGCGCCAGGCGGCGGTCAGGCCGCGGAACGCCGGGCCGTACTCGAAGCCCTGGTCGGCGAACCGGTCGTAGAGGCCGTCGAGGTCGATTCCGGTCGCGCTGTCCGGGCGGGTGACCGGTGCCGCGGGCTCGCCGGACGTGACCAGCGTGCCCCCGGCGTGGCGGGTCCACAGCTCGTCGGGCGCGTCTTCCCGGCGGGAGTAGATCGAGATCGGCCGCTCGCCGTCCTCGCCCGGGGCACCGACGGCGATCTGGACGTGCGTGCCGGTCTCTTCGCCCACCACCAGCGGCGCTTCGAGGGTCAGCTCGCCGACGACCGGGCACCCGGCCTGCTCGCCGGCCGCGGCCGCGAGCTCCAGCAGCGCGGTCCCGGGCAGCAGCACCGAACCGGCGATCCGGTGCCCGGCCAGCCACGGGTGCGCGGCGAGGGAAAGCCGTGCGGTGTAGAGGAAGCCGCCGGACTCCGGCAGCTCGATGCCGCCGCCGAGCAGGGGGTGGGCGACGGCGTCGAGGCCGGTGCCGCCGGTCAGCAGGGCCACGCGCGGCCAGAACCGCTCGTGCTGGAACGGGTAGGTCGGCAGCTCGACCGCGCGGCCACCGTCGAGGTAGGACTCCCAGCTCACGTCGGCCCCGTGCAGGTGCAACGCGGTCAGCGCGTCGAGGACCGAGTCGTCCTCGGCGCGGTCGCGGCGCAGGCACGGGACCGCGATCGCTTCCGGCGGCAGGGTTTCCGCGGCCAGCGCGCTGAGCACCCCGGCCGGGCCGAGCTCCAGGAACGCCGTGACGCCGTCGGCGAGCAGGGTCGTGATCCCGTCGGCGAACCGGACGGCGGCGCGGACGTGCCGCACCCAGTAGTCCGCTGTGGACAGTTCCGCCCCGGCGACCGCCCCGGTCAGGTTCGACACCACCGGCAGGTTCGCGGGCGCGTACTCGATCGTCTCGGCGACCGCGCGGAAGTCGTCGAGCATCGGGTCCATCAGCGGCGAGTGGAAGGCGTGGCTCACGTCGAGCCGGCGGGTGCGGTGCCCGGCCGCGGCGAACCTGGCGGCGATCTCCGTGACCGCGGCCTCGTCGCCCGAGATGACGACGGACTCCGGCCCGTTGACCGCGGCGATCGACACCCGGTCGTCCAGCGCTTCCGCCACGACGGCTTCGGGCGCGTTGACGGCGACCATCGCGCCACCGGCGGGCAGCGCGGCCATCAGCCGGCCGCGCGCGGCGACCAGCCGGCAGGCGTCCTCGAGCGAGAACACCCCGGCGACGTGCGCGGCCGCCAGCTCGCCGATCGAATGCCCGAGCAGCAGGTCCGGGGTGACGCCCCAGGAGCGCACGAGCCGGTACAGCGCGACCTCGATCGCGAACAGCGCGGGCTGCGCGATGTCGGTCGGCGCCAGGGACGCGCCGGCGTCGAACATCCGCTCCCGCAGCGACGGGTCGAAGTGCGCGCAGACCTCGTCGAGCGCGGCGGCGAACACCGGGAACCGCTCGGCCAGCTCACGGCCCGCCCCGGCGCGCTGGGCGCCCTGGCCGGTGAACAGGAACGCCGTCCGGACGCCGGACACCGCTTCGCCGACCGCGAGCCCGGGTGCGTCGGTGCCGTCCGCGAGGGCGGCGAGGGCCGCCAGGGTGTCGCCGGTCAGGACCGCGCGGTGCTCGAACGTGGTGCGCGTCGTGGCCAGGGACCAGGCGACGTCACCCGGATCGGACGCCAGCAGCCGGCTCGCCTGCTCCCGCAGGGCTTCCGGGGTGCGGGCCGACAGCAGCCACGGCGCGGGCCGCCCGGCGGAAGCGGGTTCCGGCTCGGCGGCCGGGGGCTGCTCCAGCACGACGTGGGCGTTGGTGCCGCTGATGCCGAACGACGAGACCGCCGCGCGGCGCGGGCGCCCGGTCTCCGGCCACGGCCGGGTCGCGGTGACCAGCTCGATGTCGCCGGCCGTCCAGTCCACATGGGACGACGGCGCGTCGACGTGCAGGGTCTTCGGCACGAGGCCGGACCGCAGCGCGTAGACGGACTTGATCACGCCGGCGACCCCGGCCGCCGCCTGCGTGTGGCCCAGGTTCGACTTGATCGAGCCGAGCAGCAGCGGCCGGAACTCGTCGCGGTCCTGGCCGTAGGTGGCCAGGAGCGCCTGCGCTTCGATCGGGTCGCCCAGCGTCGTCCCGGTGCCGTGGCCTTCGACGACGTCGACGTCCGAAGTGGACAGTCCGGCCGCGGTGAGGGCCTGGTGGATCACGCGCTGCTGCGACGGGCCGTTCGGCGCGGTCAGGCCGTTGGACGCACCGTCGGAGTTGACCGCGGAGCCGCGGACCACCGCCAGGACCGGGTGGCCGTTGCGGCGGGCGTCGGAAAGCCGTTCCAGGACGAGGACACCGACGCCTTCGGACCAGCCGACGCCGTCGGCGGCGTCCGCGTAGGACTTGCAGCGGCCGTCGGCGGCGAGGCCGCGCTGGCGGCTGAAGTCGATGAACGTCCCCGGGGTCGCCATCACGGTGACCCCGCCGGCCAGCGCCAGCTCGCACTCGCCGCGCTGCAGCGCGGTCGCGGCCATGTGCAGCGCGACCAGCGACGACGAGCACGCCGTGTCGACGGTGACCGACGGCCCTTCCAGGCCGAAGACGTACGACAGGCGCCCGGACAGCACGCTGCCCGCGTTGCCGGTGCCGAGGTAGCCGAGCGAATCGGCCGGGAACTCGACGTTCGCGCCGAGGTAGTCGTGGTACATGATCCCGGCGTAGACACCGGTGCGGCTGCCGCGCAGGGTTTCCGGCCGGATCCCGGCGCGTTCCAGGGCTTCCCACGACGTCTCGAGCAGCTGGCGCTGCTGCGGGTCCATGGCCAGCGCCTCGCGCGGGGAGATGCCGAAGAAGCCGGGGTCGAAGCCGGCGACGTCGTCGAGGAAGCCGCCTTCGCGGGTGTAGCTGGTGCCCGCGTGGTCGGGGTCCGGGTGGTAGAGGGCGTCGACGGGCCAGCCGCGGTCGCCCGGGAAGCGGGAGACGCCGTCGCCGTCGCCGAGCACGAAGTCCCACAGCTCGTCGGGCGAAGTGATCCCGCCCGGGTAGCGGCAGCCCATGGACACGATGACGACCGGGTCGGCCTCGACCGGGGTCGTCCGCGTGGGAGTTTGCACCGCTTCCAGCGTGCCGACCAGTTCGTCGTGCAGGTGGCGGGCGAGGGCGAGGACGGTCGGGTAGTCGAAGACGAGCGTCGCGGGCAGGCGCAGGCCGGTGTCGGCCTGGACGGCGTTGCGCAGCTCGACCGCCGAGAGCGAGTCGAAGCCGAGGTCCGCAAAGGACTGCCCGGGCTCGACCTGGCCGATCGAGCTGTAGCCGAGCAGGCCGACGACGTGCGTGCGGACGAGGTCGACGAGCGCGCGCTGCCGATCGGCCGGGGCCAGCGCGGCGAGCCGGGCGGTGAGCCCGGAGTCGGCGCGGTTCCGGCGGCGCGTGCTGCCGCGGACCAGCCGGCGCAGCAGCGGCGGCACCTCGGGTGCGGCGGACAGCGTGTCGAGGTCGAGCCGGACGGGCGCGAGGAGGGCGTCGTCCGCGCCGAGGGCGGCGTCGAACAGGCTCAGGCCCTGGTCGAGGGCCAGCGGCGGGGTGCCGGACCGGGTCATCCGGTCGAGGTCGGCGTCGGTGAGGGTGCCGGCCATGCCGGTCTCCCACGCGCCCCAGGCGAGGCTGACCGCGGGCAGGCCGCTCGCGCGCCGGTGGGCGGCGAGGGCGTCGAGGAAGGCGTTGCCGGCGGCGTAGTTGGCCTGCCCGGCCGCGCCGAACACCCCGGCCACGGACGAGAAGAGCACGAAGGTCTCGACGGGCCCGGCCAGTTCGTGCAGGTGCCAGGCGGCGTCGACCTTCGGGCGCAGGACGGCGTCGAGCTGATCTTCGGTCAGCGCACCGAAAGTGGCGTCGTCGAGAACGCCGGCGGTGTGCACGACGGCGGTGACGTCGTGCTCGGCGAAGACCGCGGCCAGTGCTTCACGATCGGTGACGTCGCAGGCGATCGCGGTGGCTTCGATGCCCAGCTCGGCGATCAGCTCGGCCGCGCCCGGGGTGTCGGGGCCGCGGCGGCCGAGCAGCAGCAGGCGGCGGGCGCCGTGCTCGGCGACCAGGTGCCGGGCGAGGTGCGTGCCCAGGCCGCCGAGGCCGCCGGTGATGAGGACGGTGCCGTCGAAACGGCCTTCCGACGCGGGCGCGACGGCGGCCCGGCCGAGCCGCGGGACGTGCAGCCGTCCCTCGCGGACGACGACCTTCGGCTCCCCCAGCGCGACGGCCGCGGCGAGGAGGTCGTCGTCGTCGAGGTCGACGAGCGTGATGCGGCCGGGTTGTTCGGCCTGCGCCGAGCCGAGGAGCCCCCAGATCGGGGCGGTGGCGAGGTCGGTGGAACCGGCGACGACGACCAGGTGGGAGTCGGCGAAACGGTCGTCGTCGAGCCAGGTCTGAACGGTGTGGAGGACTTCGCGCAGGGTCTCGCGGACGGCTTCGGGGGTGGCCCCGCCGGCCGGCCGGTAGACGACGTGGGAGGGCGTCCCGGTCGCGTCCCCGAGCGCCGGCCAGTCCACCGGACCGGCCGCCGCGCTCGCCGGGACCGGGACCCAGTCCACGGTGAACAGCGACTCGTGCCGCGCCTTCCGGCCCGCGCCGGTGCCCGCGGCGACCGGGCGCAGGGCGAGCGCTTCCACCGACGCCACCGGCTCGCCCGCGGTGCCGGTGACCTCGATCGCCACCGACACCGGGTCGGCCGCGTCGATCCGGACCCGCAGCGCCGAGGCACCCGGGGCGTGCAGCGTCACGCCGGTCCACGCGAACGGCAGCAGCCGGTCCGCGTCCTCGCCGCGGTCCGCCGCGCCCAAGGCGTGCAGGGCCGCGTCGAGGACCGCCGGGTGCAGGCCGTACGCGTCCGTCGCGCCCGCCTTGCGCGGAGCCGTCACCTCGGCGAACACCTCGGTGCCGCGGCGCCAGACCCGTTCCAGGCCCCGGAACGCCGGGCCGTAACCGAACCCGGCCGAGGCCAGGCCGTCGTAGAAGCCGGTGAGGTCGACCTCCTCGGCGTCCGCGGGCGGCCACGCCACCGGCGCCGGCACCGCCGCACCCGGGGCGAGCACGCCGCCGGCGTGCCGTTCCCAGGCCGTGTCCTCGGGTTCGTCTTCGAGTCGCGAGTGGACGGTGAACGGGCGCCGCCCGGTGTGGTCCGGGGCACCGACGAGCAGCTGCAGCCGGACGCCGCCGCGCTCGGGCAGGACCAGCGGCGCCTCCAGGGTCAGCTCGGCGACGCGCGGGCAGCCGACGCTGTCGCCCGCGCGCATCGCCAGTTCGAGGAAAGCCGTGCCGGGCAACAGGATCGCGCCCATGATGACGTGGTCGGCGAGCCACGGCGTCGCCGCCGCGGAGAGCCGGCCGGTGAACAGGTGGCCCTCGCCGTCGGCCAGGCCGGTGGCCGCGCCGAGCAGCGGGTGCCCGGCCGCGGTCAGGCCGAGCCCGCCCGGGTCGGTCGCCACCGCGCCCGGCGGGGTCGCGACCGGCCAGTAGCGCTCGTGCTGGAAGGCGTACGTCGGCAGGTCGATCAGCCGCGCGCCGGTGCCGGCGTAGAACCCGGCCCAGTCCACCGGCACCCCGGCGACGTGCAGCGCGCCGACCGCCGCCGTGACGGTCTGTTCCTCCGGCCGTCCGGCCCGCAGCAGCGGCACGCACTTGACGTCGTCGCCGGCGCCGCTCGCCATCGCGGACAGCACGCCGTCGGGACCCAGTTCGACGAACCGGGTGACGTCCCGCTCGGCCAGCCACCGCACGCCGTCACCGAAGCGGACGGTGTCCCGCACGTGGGAAACCCAGTACGCCGGGTCCTGCAGCTCGCCCGGTGCCGCGACGCGGCCGGTGCGGTTCGAGACGACCGGCAACGTCGCCTCGCCGTAGGAAATCCGGCGCGCGACGGCGGCGAAATCGCCGAGCATCGGCTCCATCCGCGCCGAGTGGAAGGCGTGGCTGACGCGCAGCCGCTTGGTCCGGCGCTCGCTCAGCGCGGCTTCGAGGGCGTCGATGGCCGCCGCGTCCCCGGAGAACACCACGGAGCCCGGCCCGTTGACCGCGGCCAGCGAGACCTCGGGGCCGGTGATCAGGGCGAGGGCTTCGGCTTCGGTGAGCTCGGCGGCGAGCATCGCACCGCCGGCCGGCAGCTCCTGCATGAGCCGGCCGCGGGCGGTGACGAGCGCGCAGGCGTCTTCCAGCGAGAACACGCCCGCGACGTGCGCCGCGGCCAGCTCGCCGACGGAGTGCCCGAGCAGGTAGTCCGGCCGCAGCCCCCACGACTCGGCGAGCCGGAAGAGCGCGACCTCCAGCGCGAACAGCGCGGCTTGGGCGTTCTTCGTGTCGTCGAGCCCGGTCCCGGTGCGCACGACGTCGGCGAGCGCCGGGTCGAGGTGGGCGCACACGGCGTCCCACGCCTCGGCGAACACCGGGAACGCGGCCCGCAGTTCGAGGCCCATCCCGGCGCGCTGCGCACCCTGCCCGGTGAACAGGAACGCGACCGCGCCCGAAGCCGCGGCCTCGGAAGTCCCGTCCGCCAGCGCCGCGAGCCCCGCTCGCAGATCATCCACAGTGGACCCGGTGACGACGGCGCGGTGCGGCAGCGCGGCCCGCGAAACACCCAGCGAGTAGGCCAGGTCCAGCGGCGCGGGTTCCGTGTCCACAAAGGACAAAAGGCGGGCGGCCTGCCCGCGCAGCCCGGCGGCGTTCTTGCCGGACAGCGGCCAGTTCAGCACCCCGGGCACCCGCGGCGACGGCTCGGCCGCGGCCTCGACCGCGGGCGCCTGCTCCAGGATGACGTGCGCGTTGGTGCCGCTCAGCCCGAACGACGAGACACCGGCGCGCCGCAGCCGCCCGGTCGACGGCCACGGCCGCGTCCCGGTGACCAGCGCGAGCCCGCTGCCGTCCCAGTCCAGTGCCGACGTCGGCGCGTCGACGCCCAGCGTCTCCGGCAGGACGCCGTGCTGCAGCGCGAGGACCATCTTCAGCACCCCGGCCACGCCGGCGGCGGCCTGCGTGTGCCCCAGGTTCGACTTCACCGAGCCGAGCCACAGCGGTTCGCCGTCACGGTCGCGGCCGTAGGTGGCGGCCAGCGCGCGGGCCTCGATCGGGTCGCCGAGCGTGGTGCCGGTCCCGTGCGCCTCGACGGCGTCGACATCGGCCGGGGTGAGCCCGGCGCCCGCGAGCGCCGCGCGGATGACGCGTTCCTGCGCCGGCCCGCTCGGCGCGGTCAGGCCGTTGGACGCGCCGTCCTGGTTGACCGCGCTGCCGCGCAGGACGGCGAGGACCCGGTGGCCGTTGCGTTCGGCGTCGGACAGCTTTTCCAGCACGAGCACCCCCGCGCCTTCACCCCAGCCGGTGCCCGCGGCGCCCTCGGCGAACGAGCGGCAGCGGCCGTCGGGGGCGAGCCCGCGCTGACGGCTGAACGCGATGAACAACGTCGGGGTGGCCATCACGGTCGCGCCGCCGGCCAGGGCCAGCGAGCAGTCGCCGCGGCGCAGGGCGTGCGCGGCCAGGTGCATCGCGACCAGCGACGCCGAACACGCGGTGTCGACGGTGATCGCGGGCCCCTCCAGGCCGAGCGCGTAGGCGACCCGGCCCGACAGCACGCTGGACGCGTTGGCCGTCGAGAGGTAGTCCTCGGCGCCTTCGGCCGCGCTCGCGGCGAGGTGGATGTAGTCCTGGAAGTTCGTGCCGGTGAAGACGCCGGTCGACGAGCCGCGCAGCGACGCCGGGTCGATGCCCGCGCGCTCGATCGCCTCCCACGAGATCTCCAGCATCAGCCGCTGCTGCGGGTCCATGACCAGCGCTTCCCGCGGCGAGATGCCGAAGAACGCCGGGTCGAAGTCGCCCGCGTCGTGCAGGAACCCGCCGTGGCGCACGTAGGACGTGCCGCGGGAGGCGCCGTCCGGGTCGTGCAGCCGGTCGACGTCCCAGCCGCGGTCGGAGGGGAACTCCGTGATCGCGTCGCGCCCCTCGGAAAGCAGCTCCCAGAGCGCTTCCGGCGTCGACGCCCCTCCCGGGAAGCGGCAGCCGAGACCGACGATCGCGATCGGTTCCTGGTCGGCCGTCTCGGCCTCCCGCAGCTTCGCGCGCGTCTCCTGCAACTCCACGGTGACGCGCTTGAGGAAGTGCCGGAGCTTCTCTTCGTTGTCCATCAGCGCTCGCCCATCCTGCGTGCTCACGAGATCCCGAACTCCTTGCCGAGCAGGTCGAACATTTCGTCGTCCGAAGCCGCCAAGACGTCTTCGCCGTCCGTGCGCTCCGGCCGCAGCCCGTCGAGCAGACGGTGCAGCCGCCGGGACACGGCGTCCCGGCGGGTTTCGTCGAGGCCGCCGGCCGCCATCGCCCGTTCCAGGCCGGCCAGCTCGGCGTCCAGTGGATCGGCCGCGGGCCGGTCGGCCGGCACCAGCTCGGCCCGCAGGTACTGCGCGAGCGCGAGCGGCGTCGGGTGGTCGAAGACCAGGCCCTGGGGCAGGTTCAGCCCGGTGCGCCGGGCCAGCAGGTTGCGGAACTCGACCGCGCTCAGCGAGTCGAAGCCGAGCAGTCCGAACTTCGCCTCGGGCTCGATCGCGTCCCCCGAGGCGTGCCCGAGGATCATCGCGGCCGCCGTCCGCACCGCCTTCGACAGCGTGCTGACGCGCTCCGGTTCCGGCATCCCGGCCAGCTGTTCGGCCAGCGGTTCCTCGGCGGTCTCCGGTGCTTTTCGGGCGGCTTCGACGGCCGCGCGGGCGCTGGGGACGCCGTCGAGGAGGTGCGTGGTCCGCATGAGCGCCATGCCGGGCGCGTACCGCGTCCAGTCGATGTCGGCGACGGTGACGGAGGTGTCCCCGCGGCGGAGTGCTTCCCCGAGCGCGAGGAGCGCCCGTCGGGGTGCGAGAGCGGCGGCGCCGCTGCGGCGCATGCGTTCCTGGATGGCCGGGTCGGCCGCCATGCCGACCTCGCCCCAGGCACCCCAGGCGACCGACAGCGCGGGCAGCCCGGCGGCGGCCCGCTGTTCGGCGAGGGCGTCGAGCACGGCGTTCGCGGCGGCGTAACTGCCCTGACCCGGTCCGCCGACGGTGCCGGCGATGGAGGCGAAGAGCACGAAGAGGCTGAGGTCGAGGCCGGCGGTCAGTTCGTGCAGGTGCACCGCCGCCGCGGTCTTGGGCCGGAGGACCGTTTCGAAGCGGCCCGGGTCGACGGCGTCGACCACGCAGTCGTCGAGCACACCGGCCGCGTGGACCACTCCGCGGAGGGGGAACTCCTCCGGCAGGGTCTCGATGAGGTGCTCGAGGGCGTCCCGGTCGGAGACGTCGCAGGCGGCGACGGTCACGCGGGCGCCCGCGGCGGTCAGCTCGTCCGCCAGTTCGCGGGCACCGGGCGCGTCGGGCCCGCGGCGGCTGGTCAGCACGATGTGGCCTGCACCGGACTCGGCGAGCCAGTGCGCGAGCTTGCCCCCGAGAGCGCCGGTACCGCCGGTCACGAGCACCGTGCCGTCGGCGGGCACCTCGCCCAGGCGCCCGGTGGAGGCTCCGGTCGGGTCGGGCACCAGCCGCCGGACCAGCGCGCCGTCCGGGCGCACCGCGATCTGGTCCTCCTCCCCCGCCGCCGCGAGCGTGGCCGGCAGGCGGGTCAGCGCGCGGGGCTCGAAGTCCGCGGGCACGTCGATGAGCCCGCCCCATCGGCCGGGGTACTCCATCGCCGCCACCCGGCCGAGGCCCCAGACCGCGGCCTGCGCGAGGCTGCCCGCCGCGTCCCCGGGACCGGTCCGGACCGCGCCGGTGGTCAGGCACCACAGCGGCGCGTCGACCCCGGCGTCGCCGAGGGCCTGCACCAAAGCCGCGGTCGCGGCGAGCCCGCCCGGTACCGATGGCGTGTCCGGCGCCGGTGTCTCGTCCAGCGCCAGCAACGACAACACGCCCGCCGGGCTCGGGAAAGTCTCCAACAGCGCCGTGATCCGCTCCGCCAGCTTCGCGCGGTCGGGGCCGTCGACGACGAGCCGGACCGTGTCCGCGCCCAGCACGTCGACCAGCACCTCGACGCGCTCGTCGCCGTCGAGCGACGCGGGTACCGCGATCAGCCAGTCCTCGCGGCGCGGCGCGGCCGTCCCCGCGAACGGCTGCCAGTCGACGCGGTAGCGCCAGCCGTCCGTCGTGGTCCGGTCCACGTGTCCCTTGCGGTGCGCGGAAAGCGCGGGCAGAACCCGGGCCAGCTCGTCGGCGTCGGCACCGAGTTCCGCGGCCAGCGCCGGGATGTCCGTGCCTTCCAGCGCCGCCCAGAACCCGTCCGCGGGCTCGACCGGCGTGGCCGGGACCGAGGCCTCCGGCCAGAACCGCTCGCCGTCGAACGGGTACGCCGGCAGCCGGACGCCGCGCGCGTCCACCCCGGCGAAGAACCGGGACCAGTCGATCGCGAGGCCGTCGACGTGCAGCCGGCCCAGCGCGGTGACGATCGTCGTCTCCTCGTCGCGGCCCGCCCGCAGCAGCGGCACGAACGTGGCGTCGACGGTCTCGGCGGCCATCCCGCACAGCACGGCGTCCGGGCCGACCTCGACGAACCGCGTCACCCCGCGCCCGGCCAGGTCCGCGACGACGTCGCCGAAGCGGACGGTCCGGCGCACGTGGTCCACCCAGTACTCGGCCGTGGCGAACAGCTCGCGTTCCGGCCGCCCGGTGACCGCGGAGATCAGCGACCGCTTCGGCACCCGCAGGTCGAGGCCGGCGACGACCTTGGCGAAGTCCTCCAGCATCGGCTCCATCAGCGGCGAGTGGAAGGCGTGGCTGACGGTGAGCCGCCGGGCCTTCTCGAACCGCTCGGCCACCGCGAGCGCGGCGGCTTCGGTCCCGGCGACCACCACCGACGACGGCCCGTTGACGGCGGCGAGCGCAACATCCGGGCCGAGCAGCGGCTCGACGTCGGCGGCGCTCGCGCGCAGGGCGAACATCGCCCCGCCGCCGGGCAGGTCCTGCATCAGCCGGGCCCGCGCCGCGACGAGCGTGCACGCGTCCGTCAGCGAGAGCACCCCGGCCGCGTGGGCGGCGGCGATCTCGCCGATCGAGTGCCCGGCCAGGTGGTCCGCCCGGACTCCCCACTCGTCCAGCAGCCGCAGCAGCGCGACTTCGACGGCGAAGATCGCCGGCTGCGCCCAGCCGGTGGTGTCCAGCAGAGCGGCGTCCTCGCCGAAGACGACGTCGCGCAGCTCGTCGCCGAATTCGGCGCAGACCTCGTCGAACGCCGCCCGGAACACCGGGTAGCGGTCGTACAGCCCGCGGCCCATGCCGGGCCGCTGCGAACCCTGGCCGGTGCACAGCAGCGCCGTGCCACCGTCCTGCGCGAGGCCTTCGACGAGGTTTCCGGCCAGCGCCGAGCGCATCTCCTCGACGTCGGCCCCGACGACGACCGCGCGGTGCTCCAGCGCGGCCCGGCGGGTGGCGAGGGCGAGCCCGGTGGCGGCGAGCGGCGACCCGGCCCCGGCCAGGCGGGCGGCCTGGGCGTGCAGCGCGGTCCGGCTGCGGGCCGAAAGCACCCACGGCACCACGGCGGGCGGGGGTTCCGGGGCGGGTGCGGGCGCTTCGGGAGCCTGTTCGAGCACGACGTGCGCGTTGGTCCCGCTGACGCCGAACGCCGACACCCCCGCGCGGCGCGGCCGGGCCACCTCGGGCCACGGCGTCGGCGCGGTGACCAGGTCGATCGACCCGGCCGTCCAGTCCACGTGCGACGAGGGCGCGTCGACGTGCAGGGTCGGCGGTACCAGGCCGTGCCGCATCGCCTGCACGACCTTGATCACCCCGCCCACCCCGGCGGCGGCCTGGGTGTGGCCGATGTTGGACTTGAACGAGCCCAGCAGCAACGGTGTTTCGCGGTCCTGCCCGTAGGTCGCCAGCAGGGCCTGCGCTTCGATCGGGTCGCCCAGCGTGGTCCCGGTGCCGTGTGCCTCGACGACATCGACGTCCGAAGTGGACAGTCCGGCGTCGGCGAGCGCGGCCCGGATCACCCGGCGCTGCGAGGGGCCGTTGGGGGCGGTGATGCCGTTGGACGCGCCGTCGGAGTTGACCGCGGAACCGCGCACCACGGCCAGGACCTCGTGCCCGTTGCGGCGCGCGTCGGAAAGCCGTTCCACGACGAGCATCCCGACGCCTTCGGCCCAGCCGGTGCCGTCGGCGGCTTCGGCGAACGCCTTGCAGCGCCCGTCCGGCGCGAGGCCGCCCTGCTGGCTGGTGCCGAGGAAGTAGTTGGCGCTGGACATCACGAGCACGCCGCCGACGAGCGCCAGCTCGCACTCCCCCGCCCGCAGGGCCTGTGCCGCCAGGTGCAGCGCGACCAGCGACGAGGAACACGCCGTGTCGACGGTCATCGACGGGCCTTCGAGACCGAGCACATAGGACACCCGCCCGGACACCGCGCTGGCGGCGTTGCCGAGCCCGGCGTGCGCGCCGACGTCGGCGTCGCTGCCCGCGAGCACGCTCGCGTAGTCCTGGCCGTTGGTGCCGACGAACACGCCGGTCGGGGTGGCGCGCAGGCCGAGCGGGTCGATCCCGGCGTCCTCCAGCGCTTCCCACGACGTCTCCAGGACCTGCCGCTGCTGCGGGTCCATCGCGAGGGCTTCGCGCGGGGAGATGCCGAAGAACGCGGCGTCGAAGCGGTCGATGCCGTCGAGGAAGCCGCCGTAGGTGGTGGCGGACGCGCCCGCGGCGAGCGTCGCGAGGTCCCAGCCGCGGTCGCGCGGGAACGGGCCGACCGCGTCGTGGCCGTTCGCGACCATCGTCCAGAGGTCATCGGGCGAGCGGACGCCGCCCGGGTACCGGCAGCTCATCCCGACGATGACGACGGGGTCGTCGGTGCGCGCCCGGGTCCGGCGGGCCGGACCGGCGCGTTCGTCGTCGCCGAAGAGCCCGCCCAGCAGCAGGCGCGCGACGGCGGCCGGGGTCGGGTGGTCGAACACGAGCGTGGCCGGCAGCTCGAGGGCGGTGGCGGTGGTGAGCCGGTTGCGCAGCTCGACCGACATCATCGAGTCGAAGCCGAGGTCGGTGAACGGGTCGCCGGTGCCGACCGCGCCGGTGTCGCCGTGACCGAGCACGGCGGCGACGGTGGTCCGGACCAGGTCTTCGGCCGCACGGACGCGGTCGGCCTCGCCGAGCGCGGCCCAGTCGCCGGCCACCGGGCTCGCCGGGACGCGCACGGGGGTGGCCGGCGCGGCCTCGATCTCGGTGACGGCGCTGCCGAACCCGACCTCGGCGGCGACGAACACCGGCCGGTCCGCGGAGTCGAGCAGCGCGAGGCTGACGGTCGTCTCCCCGAGCGGGGCGACGCGCAGCCGCAGCCGGGTCAGCCCCCGCGCGTGCAGCGAAACCCCGCGCCAGGAAACAGCTTCCGCGCCGCAGGCTCGGAGGGCTTCGGCGAGCAGGAGCGGGTGGAGGTCGAACGCACCCGCGTCGCCGTCGAGGGTGACATCGGTCAGGTACGCGCCTTCGGCCAGCACAGCGGGTTCCGAACCGGCGACCGCAGCCAGAACGCCACTGGCGTGGTGCGTCCAGCCCGCCCCGGAGTCCGCACTTTCACGTGAAAGTGCGGCCCCCTGGTGGGCACGGTCGCCGGGAAGGGAGGCGGGGCCGGCGGGCGCG
>NZ_JBEZDL010000045.1:0-47495 GCF_040648295.1 Amycolatopsis sp. NPDC049159 | reverse complement strand
ACTACCTCATTCTATATTGGTTTTTATTTTCCTGGAGTACAGTCGGGAGCTATTCTCACGTGAAAGTGCCCACCCGGGGCCCGCACTTTCACGTGAAAGTGCGGACTGGGGGGATTCCGTGCTCATCACCGGTGGCACCGGGGGGCTGGGTGCCACCTTCGCCCGGCACCTGGCCGGGCGCGGGGTGCGGCACCTGGTGCTGCTCGGCCGCCGCGGCGAACACACGCCCGGTGTCGGTGACCTCGTCGCCGAACTGGCCGAGCTGGGCGCGGAAGCCCAGGTCGTCGCCTGCGACGTCAGCGACCGCGACGCACTCGCCAAGGTGCTGGCAGAGGTCGAACTGACCGCCGTCGTGCACGCGGCGGGTGTGCTCGACGACGGTGTCCTCGGGGCCCTGACCCCGGAACGCCTCGACACCGTCTTCGCGCCCAAGGTCGACGCCGCCTGGCACCTGCACGAACTCACCGCACCCGGCACCCGGCTGGTCTTCTTCTCCTCGATCGCGGGCACCCTCGGGGCGGCCGGCCAGGCCAACTACGCCGCCGCCAACGCCTTCCTCGACGCGCTCGCCCACCAGCGAGCCGCCGAGGGCAAGGCCGGGGTCTCGATCGCCTGGGGCGCCTGGAACGCCGGCAGCGGCATGACCGGCACGCTCTCCGACGCCGAACTGGCCCGGATGCACCGTTCCGGCCTGCCCCCGCTGTCCACAGAGGACGGTGTCGCGCTGTTCGACGCCGCGCTGGACGCCGGCTCGCCCGTGGTCGCGGCCCTGCGGCTCGACCTCGCCGTGCTGCGCGGCCAGGACCCGCTCCTGCCCGCTCTGCGCGGCCTGGTCACCGCGGCGCCGAAGCGGGCCGCGGCCGTCGAACCCGGGGGCGACCTGGCCGCCCGGCTGGCGCCGCTGCCGTCCGAAGAACGGCTGCCCGTCACGATCGCCCTGGTCGGCAAGCAGGTCGAGGCCGTGCTCGGGCACGACGGCGCGGTCGGGCCCGCCGTCAGCTTCACCGACCTCGGCTTCGACTCGCTGACCTCGGTCGAGCTGCGCAACCGCCTGGAAGCCCGCACCGGCCTGCGGCTGCCGGCGACGCTGGTCTTCGACCACCCGACGATCACCCGGGTCGCCGAATTCCTCGTCGCCGCCGCGCTCGGGGACGGCGCCGCCGCCCGCCCGGCGCTGGCCGAGATCGAGAAGCTGGAAAGCCTGCTGTCCGCCGTCGCCGCCGACGACGACGCCCGCGCCGCGATCACCGTGCGGCTGCAAGCCCTGCTCGTCAAGTGGACCGGCCCCGGCGACCCGGGGGAGACCCCGGCCGCCGGCGCGCTGGGCGCCGACGAGCTCCTCGCGTTCATCGACAACGATCTGGGGGTGAAGTGACCCGTGGCGACCGAAGCCGAGCTGCTCGACTACCTCCGCCGGGTGACCGCCGACCTGCAGCGCACCCGCGAGCGCCTGGTCGCCGCGGAGTCCGCGGGTGACGAGCCGATCGCCGTGGTCGGCATGAGCTGCCGCTACCCCGGCGACGTCGACACCCCCGAAGCCCTGTGGCGGCTGGTCGACGACGGCACCGACGCGATCTCCGGCTTCCCGGACGACCGCGGCTGGCCCTTGGCCGACCTGCTCGGCGACGTCGGCGGGCCCGGCACGTCGGCGACCGCCGAGGGCGGCTTCCTGCACGGCGCGGGCGGGTTCGACGCCGCGTTCTTCGGGATGAGCCCGCGCGAGGCGCTGGCCACCGACCCGCAACAGCGGCTGCTGCTCGAAACCGCATGGGAGGCTTGCGAAAGCGCGGGCATCGACCCGCTTTCCCTGCGCGGCAGCGACACCGGCGTGTTCGTCGGCGTGATGTACAACGACTACGCGATCGCGTTGCAGGGCGTCACCGAGGACCTGGAGGGCTACCAGAGCAACGGCAGCGCCGGCAGTGTCGCTTCGGGACGCATCTCCTACACCTTCGGCTTCGAAGGCCCGACCGTCAGCGTCGACACGGCCTGCTCGTCGTCGCTGGTCACGATGCACCTCGCCGCACAGGCCCTGCGCCGCGGCGAATGTTCGCTCGCGCTCGCCGGCGGGGTCGCGATCATGTCGACGCCGATGGTGTTCATCGAGTACAGCCGTCAGGGCGCGCTCTCGCCGACCGGCCGCTCGCGCGCGTTCGCCGAGGGTGCCGACGGCACCGGCTGGTCCGAGGGCGTCGGCATGCTGGCGCTGGAAAAGCTGTCCGACGCGCGGCGCAACGGCCACGAGGTCCTCGCCGTGCTGCGCGGGTCCGCGGTCAACTCCGACGGCGCGTCCAACGGCCTCACCGCGCCCAACGGCCCGTCGCAGCAACGCGTGATCCGCGCCGCGCTGGCCGACGCGAAACTCTCACCATCCGATGTGGACGTCGTCGAGGCGCACGGCACCGGCACGTCGCTCGGTGACCCGATCGAAGCGCAGGCGCTGATCTCGGTGTACGGCCAGGACCGGCCCGAGCACCGTCCACTGTGGCTCGGCTCGCTGAAGTCGAACATCGGGCACACCCAGGCCGCGGCCGGCGTCGGCGGGGTGCTGAAGATGATCCTCGCCATGCGCAACGGCGTCCTGCCGCGCACCCTGCACGCCGACCAGCCGTCCACCAAGATCGACTGGACGGCCGGCGACGTCGAGCTGCTCACCGAACCCCGGCCGTGGCCGCGGACCGGGGCCCCGCGCCGGGCCGCCGTCTCGTCGTTCGGCGTCAGCGGGACCAACGCGCACGTCGTCCTCGAACAGGCCCCACCCGCCGAGCCCGCCCCGGCGGGCGCGGAACCGGCCGCGATCCCGTGGGTGCTGTCGGCGAAGTCGCCGGAAGCCTTGGCCGCACAGGCTTCCCGGCTGCTGGCGCACCTCGACGAGCACCCTGCCCAGCCGCTGTCCGGCATCGCCCGCGCGTTGCTGGCCCGCAGCCGCTTCGACCACCGGGCCGTCGTGGCCGGGACCGATCACGCCACCTTCCGCGAAGGACTGTCCGCGCTCGCGGCCGGCGTGCCGGCGCCGACCGTGGCCACCGGCACGGTGACCACCGCGCCCAGCCCGGTGTTCGTGTTCCCCGGCCAGGGTTCGCAGTGGCCGGAGATGGCAATGGGGCTGCTGGCCACCCAGCCGGCCTTCCGCGCCCGGATCGAAGAGTGCGCCGAAGCCCTGAAGCCGTACGTCGAGTGGTCGCTGCTGGACGTCCTGACCGGCGTCGAGGGCGCGCCTTCGGTCGACCGGGTCGACGTCGTGCAGCCGGTGCTGTTCTCGGTGATGGTGTCGCTCGCGCACCTCTGGCGCTCCTACGGCGTCCAGCCCGCCGCCGTGCTCGGGCATTCGCAGGGCGAGATCGCCGCCGCCTGCTTCGCCGGCGTGCTCTCCCTGCCCGAAGCCGCGCGGATCGTGACCCTGCGCAGCCGCCTGATCGGCGAGCGGCTGGCCGGCCACGGCGGCCTGCTGTCGGTGATGGCGTCGGAAGCCGAAGTCGGCGAGCTGCTCGGCGACTTCGAAGGCACGTTGTCGATCGCCGCGGTCAACGGGCCGCGCACGGTCACCGTCGCCGGCGAACCGGAAGCGCTGACCACGCTGGAAAAGCGCCTGTCGGCGGCCGGGCTGATGCGCTGGCGCGTCGAGGGCGTCGACTTCGCCGCGCACAGCCCCCAGGTGCGCGTGCTGCACGACGAACTCCTCGACGTCCTGGGCGAACTGCACCCGGCCGAGTCGGCGATCCCGTTCTACTCCACCGCCGACCAGCGCTGGCTCGACGGCCCCGAGCTGGACGGCGAATACTGGTACCGCAACCTGGAACGCACCGTGCGGTTCGACGCCGGCGTACTCGCCGCGCTCGACCGCGGCGCCCGTCACTTCGTCGAGATCAGCCCGCAGCCGGTGCTCAGCCTCGGCCTGCAGGCGCTGCTGGAGCAGTCGGGCACCGGCGCGACGGCGTCGGCGACCCTGCTGCTCGGCCACGGCGGCCCCGACCGGTTCCTGGCCGCGCTCGGCGCCGCCTTCGCCCGCGGCGCCGACGTCGGCTGGCAGCTCCCCGACGGTGCGCGCGTCGCACTTCCGACGTACCCCTTCCAGCGCACGGACTTCTGGCCGCGCGGCACGATGCAGGCGACCGGCGACATCACCGCGCTCGGTCTCGCCTCCGCCGAGCACCCGCTGCTCGGCGCCGTGACGGCGTTGCCCGACACCGAAGGTTTCCTGTTCACCTCGAGGCTTTCGGTCCCGACCCACCCGTGGCTGGCCGAGCACACCTTCGGCGGCGCGGTCCTGCTGCCCGGCACCGCGTTCCTGGAGCTGGCCGTCCGCGCCGGCGACGAGGCCGGCTGCCCGGTCGTCGACGAGCTGACCCTGGCCGTGCCGCTGGTGGTCCCGCCCGGGCAGGCCGTGCGGACCCAGGTCGTGCTCGGCCCGCTGACCCCGGCCGGCCGCCGCACGCTGTCGGTCTACGCGCGACCGGACGCCGGTGACGAGCCGTGGACGTGCCACGCCACCGGCGTCCTGCGCGCCGGAGATGTGCCGGAGGCGGGGGAGTTCCCCGCCGAGTGGCCGCCGGCTGGTGCCGAACCGATCGACCTGACCGGCTTCTACGAAACGGCCGCCGGGAACGGGTTCGGGTACGGCAAGCTCTTCCGCGGCCTCGAAAAGGCGTGGCGGCACGGCGAAGACGTCTACGCCGAAGTGGCGCTGCCGGAGGCCAACCGGCCCGAGGCGGCCGCGTGCGCCCTGCACCCCGCGCTGCTCGACGCGGCTCTGCACGCGGCGTCGTTCACCGGCGAGGGCCGCAGCCGGCTGCCGTTCTCGTGGACCGACGTCGAGCTGTACGCGGTCGGCGCGTCCCGGGCCCGGGTGCGGATCAGCCCGACCGGGGCGGACAGCGTCCGCGTCGACCTCGCCGACACCACCGGCACCCCGATCGTCTCGGTCGGTTCGCTGCTGCTGCGGGCGGCCGGCGCCATCGAGACTGCCCCGGCGCACGGCGACAGCCTCTTCCGCTGGGAGTGGCAGCCGGTGCCGGCCCCCGAGCCCGGCCGGCTCGCCGACGGCACGTGGGTCGTCGCCGGCGCCGACGAGTTCGGGCTGACCGGCGCCGTCTACACCCTCGGCCGCGCGGTCGAGACGTTCCTCGGCATCGGCGCGCTGTCCCGGGCCCTCGACGACGGCCTGCCCGCACCCCAGGTGATCCTCATGCCGCTGGTGCCGGTGCGGCCGGAGAACGACCGCGACGCGGCCCGCGACCTGACGAAGTGGGTGCTGGGCGAGGTCCAGGCGTTCCTCGAGGAGGACCGGCTGCGCACCACCCGGCTGGTGTTCGTCACCCGCGGCGCGACGGAAGACGCGCTCGCCGGCGCGACCGCGTGGGGCCTGCTGCGCTCGGCGCAGACGGAGAACCCCGGCCGGATCGTGCTGGCCGACCTCGAACGCGAAGGCGACCAGTCCATCCGCGACCTGCTGCCGCTGCTGCCCGGCCTGCTCGCCTCGGGCGAACCGCAGGTCGTGCTGCGTGACGGCGTCCCGCACGTCGGCCGCCTGACCCGGGTCCGCGGTGAGGAATCCACTGTGGACTGGACGGCGGGCAAGGTCCTCGTCACCGGCGGGACGGGAGCGCTGGCCAAGGCGGTCGCCCGGCACCTGGTCGCCGAGCACGGCGTCCGCGAACTGCTGCTGGTCAGCCGCAGCGGCCCGGACGCGCCCGGTGCGGCGGAGTTCGCGCTCGAGCTCGACGCCACTGTGGACATCCGCGCGTGCGACGTGTCCGATCGGGACGCTCTCGCCCGGCTGCTCGACGCGGAACCTTCGGTGCGGGCGGTCGTCCACACCGCGGGCGCGCTGGAGGACGGCGTCCTCGGCTCGCTGACCCCGAAGAAGCTCGACACGGTGTTCGCGCCGAAGCTCGACGCGGCCTGGCACCTGCACGAACTGACCCGCGACCGCGAGCTGACAGCGTTCGTGCTGTTCTCGTCGTTCGCCGGGCTGGCGGGCAACGCGGGCCAGGCCAACTACGCGGCCGCAAACGCTTTCCTCGACGCGCTCGCCCACCACCGGCGGGCGCTCGGCCTGCCGGCGACGTCGATCGCGTGGGGCACCTGGGCCGGGGACAGCAGCGTGATGGCGGCGCGGCTGGACGAGGCCGGCCGCCGCCGTCAGGAACGCGGGGGAGCGCTGGCGCTTTCGGCCGAGCAGGGGGTCGCCCTGTTCGACGCCGCGCTGGCCCGCCCGGAGCCGGTGCTCGCCGCCATCCGCCTCGACCTGGCCGCGATGCGCGCGGCCGGCGAGGTGCCGCGGATGATGTACGCGCTCCTCCCGCCGCCGTCGCGCCGCTCGGCGGCCACGGCCGAGCAGGACACGGGCTCGTTCGCGCGGACGTACGCGCAGCTGCCCGAAGGCGACCGGCCCAAAGCGGTGCTGGAGCTGGTCCGCGGCCTGGCCGCCGCGGTGCTCGGGCACCCGAGCGCGGCCGCCGTGCCGGTCGACGGCAGCTTCCCGGAGCTGGGCTTCGACTCGCTGACCGCGATGGACCTGCGCAACCGCCTCCAGACCGCGACCGACCTGATCCTGCAGGTCGGCGTGGTGTTCGACCACCCGACGCCGGAAGAGCTGGCGGGCCACCTGGCCGCCGAGCTGGCGGCCGAACCGACGTCCGGGGAGATCACCACGACGGTGTCCGTGCAGGCCCCGGAGACGATCGCGGGCCTGTTCACCGACGCGCTCAAGGCCGGGCAGCAGGCGGACGCGATCGCGTTCCTGCGCGCGGCGGCGACGTTGCGCCCGAAGTTCCGCACGTCGGCGGAGCTGACCCGCCCGATCCGCCCGCTGCGGCTGGCCCGCCGCGACCCGGACGCGGCACCCGGCCCGCACCTGATCTGCGTCCCGGCGCTGGTGGCGATGGCGGGGGTGCAGCAGTACTCGCTGTTCGCGGCGTCCTGCCGCGGCCGCCACGACGTCTCGGCGGTCCCGATCCCGGGCTTCACCGACGGCGAAGCCCTCCCGGCCGACCGCCAGTCACTGGTCGCGGCGGAGGCCGACGCGATCTCGGCGTACACCGGCGGCGAACCGGCGATCGTGCTCGGCGTCTCCACCGGCGGCCTGCTGGTGCACGCGATCGCGACGGAGCTCTGCCGCCGCGGCACACCCCCCGCCGGCGTCGCGCTGCTGGACCCGTACGCGGTGGACAGCGAGTTCGTCGCGAGCGCGGGTGGCGGGCTGATGCAGGGGCTGTACAAGCGCAACCAGCAGTACACCGAGGTGACGAGCGCGGGGCTGTCGGCGATGGCCTGGTGCTTCGACCTGATGGAGGGCTGGGAGCTGGGGCCGCTGCCGTGCCCGACGCTGCTGGTCCGCGCGTCGGAGCCGATCGTCGCGGAGCAGGAGTCGGTGGACTGGCGCTCGTCGTGGCCCCACGCGGACACGGTGACGGACGTGCCGGGCAACCACTTCACGATCGTGGAGGAGCACATCGCGGACGCGGTGGCGGCGGTCCAGGCCTGGCTGCCCCCGGTCGGCTAGGTTGCGGGGTGTGTTCCAGGACTTCAACTTCAAGCTGGTCGTCGTCGAGAAACTGATGTATGGCGACCGCACGCTGACCCCGGCGTTCGACATCGCCGAGGCGCTGCCGGCGGCCGACCCGTGGCAGTACGCGTACGACCGCGGGCTGGCCTACCAGGTCTTGCCGGAGGCCCGCGCGTACTTCACGGCGCTGGAGATCGCCCCGGACCTGCTGGCGACGGTGGAGGAGCTGGTGCTGGACGGTGGCTTGACCGTGTACCAGCACTGCGCCCCGGTCTGGGACGGCGAGGACGACCTGTTCGACGTCGGGTCCCTGGCCGACCTGCCGCTGCTGCCGAACCTGCGCCGGGTGCTCGGGTCGGAGTTCCTGAGCGGCTCGCTGCAAGCGGAACTGACGTCGCGCGGCATCGAAGCGGACTGAAGTGCTGGACTTCCTCCGCGAGTTCCCCGGGGCGGCGGTCACCGACGAGAACGGCGCGTCGTCGAAGTGGCGGCTGAGCGGCTCGACGTGGCAGGCGACGGTGGTCGTCGAGCCGGGGCAGTGGCTCGGCCTGGAGTTCTCGGCGCGCGACCCGGCGACCGGCCGGCACGCCACCTACGACATCTCGCTCGACGGCCAGCGCGACCACGCGGCGGAAGTCGAACGCGACATCGTCGAATTCCTCGGCAACCTGCGCGACGGCCTCGTGCTGTGCGGGCACGCCGGACGGAAGTTCGTGCTGGTCTTCCCGCTGGACGGGGCCTACGTCCGCGTCGTGCGCGGGCGTTTCCTGACGAGCGCCTCGACGCACGCGACCCGCCCCGGCGGCGAGTACGTCCCGCTGACCTGAGCGCGCGAAGAAACCCCGGCACCTGGGGTAGTGCCGGGGTTTCCCCGCCGCGGGAAGGCAGCCGCGAGACTAGGGGACGGGGTCGGGGGCCGGCCGCTCGAGGACCGGGGTCTTCGTGTTCGGCGCCAATGCGGGTTCCGGGGCTGCGTGGTGCACGGGCTCGACCGCGACGGCCGGCGCGGGTGCGGCCGCTGTCATCTTCGCCGCCGCGCGCTTGGCCGCCTGGCGGCCCAGTGCCTTGTAGCGGGCGCGGTGGTTGAACCACTCCGCGATCAGCAGGTTGACCACCCACGGGATCCACGACGTCAGCGTGGACACCTGGTCCTGCACCGCCGCCGGGCCGTCGACGCCCATCGTGAAGACCTCGGGCTCCAGCCACAGGATGGCCGGGCCCAGCCAGAACCGGGACGCCAGGATCGAGAAGCACAGCGCGAAGCTGCGCAGCATCCACTCCCGGTGCTCGACGATCCGCCCCTGCCGCGCCCGCCGGAACCCGACGATCGTCGTACCCAGCCACAGCAGGCCCAGCAGCGCGTTGCCCGCCTTCTGCCCGGCGCCGTGGGTGAGGAACGGCGTGATGGTGAGGATCGCGAGCCCGGCCGGCAGCGCGCCACCCAGGACGTAGACGCGCCCCGAGATCCGGTGCAGCTTCGGGTACCGGTTGCGCAGCCACGGCCACACCTGGATCGACGCGGTCACGAACGCGACCGAGCCGAACACGATGTGCGCGACCAGCAACGGGTAGTAGAACGGCAGGTCGAGCCGCGTGGCGGCGGTCGACTTGCTCGGGTCGAAGCCCAGGTAGTTGGGCAGCCGGAACGCGAGGAACCCGAACACCAGGAAGTAGAAGGGGACGATCCAGGGGCGTCTCAACGCCCGTCCGATGCTTGCCATGGCCTGCCTTCCTTCGGGTCATCCGGCGCGAAGAGCATGGCGCCGGGAAACCACGGAAAACCGCAGACTTCGTCTCGGCCGGTTTGCGCGGCCCTTCGGCTCAAGTCCTGCCAGAGGGGGCGTGACCGACGTCATGAACGGGTCGTTCACCTCACCGGACGCGGTGAAAGGGTCGTTCATGACGTCCGGACCAGGACCCGGACCAGGCCCGCCTCGATCTCTGGGGAAAAACCGGCCCCACCCCCGGCATAGTCGCCTTCGACCTGAACCCCGGCGGTGGCTCCGGCGTCGCGAGGCGGCCGGGCGGCCGCTCGAACCGGATCACTGGGAGCGCCGCGGTGGATCGAGCCGAGCACGTTGTCCGCGAAGGTGCCGTCGCGATCGTGGGCCTGGCCTGCCGGCTGCCCGCGGCGCCCGCGCCCGGTGCCTTCTGGACCCTGCTGCGCGACGGTGCCGACGGCACCAGCGACGTCCCGCCGAACCGCCGCGCCGACGTCCCGCCCGGAACCCGGCGCGGGGGGTTCCTGTCCGAAGTGGACACCTTCGACGCCGCGTTCTTCGGCATCCCGGCCCGCGAGGCCGCGACCATGGACCCGCAGCAGCGCCTCGCCCTCGAACTCGGCTGGGAGGCCCTCGAAGACGCGCGGATCGTCCCGAAGACCCTCGAAGGTTCCTCGACCGGCGTCTTCGTCGGCGCCGGCGCGGACGACTACGCCACCTTGCTCAAGCAGCGCGGCGCGGACGCGATCGGGCACCACACGCTCACCGGGCAGAGCCGCGCGGTCGTCGCCAACCGCATCTCCTACGCCTTCGGCCTGCGCGGGCCGAGCCTGTCGGTGGACACCGGGCAGTCGTCGTCGCTGGTCGCCGTGCACCTCGCCTGCGAAGCTCTGCGCAGCGGCGAAGCCGAGCTGGCACTCGCCGGCGGCGTGCAGCTGAACCTGGCCCCGGAGAGCACGATCGCCGCCGACCGGTTCGGCGGGCTCTCGCCCGACGGCCGCTGCTACACCTTCGACGCACGCGCCAACGGCTACGTCCGCGGCGAAGGCGGCGGCTTCGTCGTCCTCAAGCCCCTCGCCGCCGCACTGGCCGACGGCGATCGCATCCACTGCGTCATCGAAGGCGGCGCGGTCAACAACGACGGCTTCAGCGAAACCCTCACCACACCCAGCGCCGAGGCCCAGGAAGCGGTCATCCGGGCCGCGTTGCGCCGCGCGGACGTCTCCGCCGACGCCGTCCGGTACGTCGAACTGCACGGCACCGGCACCCGCGTCGGCGATCCGCTCGAAGCCGCCGCGCTCGGTGCCGTCTTCGCGCCCGGCCGCGGCGAAGACCCGCTGTGGGTCGGCTCGGTCAAGACCAACATCGGCCACCTCGAAGGCGCCGCGGGCATCGCGGGCCTCCTCAAGGTCGCGCTTTCGCTGTCCCACGGCGAAGTCCCGCCCAGCCGCAACCACGAGCACCCGAACCCGGCCATCCGGTTCGACGACTGGCGCCTGCGCGTTGCCCTCGAAGCGGTTCCCTGGCCCGAAGCCGCCTACGCCGGCGTCTCCTCGTTCGGCATGGGCGGCACCAACTGCCACCTCGTCCTCTCCGCCGCGCCCCCGGCGCCGGAGCCGCCCCCGCGCACCCCGAACGAAGCCCCCTGGGTGCTGTCGGCCCGCACCCCGGGCGCCCTCCGCGGCCAGGCCGGCGCCCTCGCCGGACGAGACGCCGACCCGCTCGACGTCGCGCATTCCCTGGCCACCACCCGCAGCGCGTTCCCGCACCGGGCCGTCGTGCTCGACCCCGCCGCCCTGCCCGCGCTCGCCGCCGGCGAACCGTCGGCCGACGTCGTCGCCGGGACGGCGGGGGAGCACCGCCTCGCGATCCTGTTCCCCGGCCAGGGTTCTCAACGCCCCGGGATGGGCCGCGAGCTGTACGAACGGTTCCCCGTCTTCGCCGAAGCGCTCGACGAGATCTGCGCGCGCTGCGACACCGAACGCCCGCTGCGGGACGTGCTGTTCGCCGAGCCGGGGTCCGCCGACGCCGCCGTGCTCGCCGAGACCGGGCACACCCAGCCCGCGCTCTTCGCCTACGAAGTCGCGCTGTACCGGCTGTTCGCCTCGTGGGGCGTCGAGCCGGCGTACGTCGCCGGGCACTCGGTCGGCGAGATCGCCGCCGCCCACGTCGCCGGCGTGCTGTCCCTCGACGACGCCTGCGTGCTGGTCACCGCCCGCGGCCGGCTGATGGGCTCCCTGCCGCCGGGCGGCGCGATGGTGTCGGTCCGCGCCGCCGCCGCCGAGGTCGAGCCGTTGCTGGGCGACGACGTCGTGCTCGCCGCGGTCAACGGGCCCGCCGCCGTCGTGCTCGCCGGGCCCGAGGAGCCGGTGCTGGCGCTGGCCGCCCGGCTCGAGGCCGACGGCCGCAAGGTCAGCCGCCTCGACGTCTCGCACGCCTTCCACTCGCCGCTGATGGACCCGATGCTGGCCGAGTACCGCCGGGTCGTCGAGCAGCTCGACCTGCGCCCGCCGCGGCTGCCGGTGGTCTCGACGGTGACCGGCCGCGAGATCCGCCGCGCGCAGCTGTGCACCCCCGAGCACTGGGTCCGCCAGGTGCGCGACACCGTCCGCTTCGCCGACGCCGTCACCACGTTGTCCCGCCAGGGGATCACGGCGTTCCTCGAGCTGGGACCGGACGGCACGCTCACCTCGCTGGTGCGGGGCTGCGTCGAGGGCGACGCGGTGACCGTGCGGTCGTCCCGCTCCCGCCGCCCGGAGGACTTCGGCGCCGTCGCGGCGCTGGCCGAGCTGCACGTCCACGGCATCGACGTCGACTGGACGAAGCTCACCGGCGGCGGCCGCGCGCTCGACCTGCCGACCTACGCCTTCGACCGCGAACGCCACTGGTTCGACGCCCCCCGGCCGGACCCCGTCACGACCCCGGCCGTCGACCGCGACCTGCTGAAGCTCGTCCGCGCCGAAGCCGCCGCCGTGCTCGGCGCCGAAGTCGACCCGGGGACGTCGTTCCGCGAACTGGGTTTCGACTCGGCGATGAACGTCGACCTGGCGGTCCGCCTCGGCGCCGCCACCGGCCGCACGCTGGCCACGACGGAGCTGTTCGACCACCCCACCGCCCGCGCGCTCGCCGAGCACCTCGCCGGTACCGCGCCGGTGAGCGCACCCGAGCTCGTCTCCTCCGGTGACGCCGATCCCGTCGTCATCGTCGGCCTCGGCTGCCGGTACCCGGGCGGAGCCGTTTCCCCCGAACAACTCTGGCGGCTCGTCGAGTCCGAAGTGGACGCCATCACCGCGATGCCCGCCGACCGCGGCTGGCCCGCGTCGGTGCTCGGCACCGGGCGGCCGGGCGGGTTCCTCGCCGACGTCGCCGGGTTCGACGCCGGCCTGTTCGGCATCTCGCCGCGGGAAGCCCAGGCGATGGAACCCCAGCAGCGACTGGTGCTCGAAGTCGTCTGGGAGACCTTGGAAAGCGCCGGTATCGCGCCGTCGTCGCTGCGCGGCACCCGGACCGGCGTGTTCGTCGGCGCCACCGCGCAGGACTACGGCCCGCGACTGGCCGAAGGCACCGGCGAAGCCGAGGGGTACGTGCTCACCGGCACCTCGCCGAGCCTGGTCTCCGGCCGGGTCGCCTACGTGCTCGGCACCGGCGGCCCCGCCGTCACCGTGGACACGGCGTGCTCGTCGTCGCTGGTCGCGCTGCACCTGGCCGTCCGCTCGGTGCGCTCGGGGGAGACGTCGCTGGCCATCGCCGGCGGGGTCACCGTGATGGCCGAGCCGGGCATCTTCGTCGAGTTCGCCAAGCAGGGCGGCCTGTCGGAAGACGGCCGCTGCAAGGCTTTCGGCGACGGCGCGGACGGCACCGGCTGGGCCGAGGGCGTCGGCATGGTCGTCGTCGAACGGCTTTCGCGCGCCCGCGAACTCGGCCACGACGTTCTCGCGATCGTGCGCGGCTCCGCGGTCAACTCCGACGGCGCGTCCAACGGCCTCACCGCGCCCAGCGGCCCGGCCCAGCAGCGCGTGATCCGCGAGGCGCTCGGCGACGCGGGCCTCGCGCCCGCCGACGTCGACGTCCTCGAAGCGCACGGCACCGGCACCCGGCTCGGCGACCCCATCGAAGCGCGCGCCGCGCTCGCCGTGTACGGCCAGGACCGGGAAACGCCGCTGCTGCTGGGATCGGTGAAGTCGAACATCGGGCACACCCAGGCCGCGGCCGGGATCGCCGGCGTCATCAAGATGGTCGCCGCGATGCGGCACGGCGTCGTGCCGCGGACGCTGCACGCCGAAACGCCATCGTCCCACGTGGACTGGACGGCGGGCGCGATCGACCTGGTCACCGCGGCCCGCGAGTGGCCCGAGGCCGGCCGTCCGCGCCGCGCGGCCGTGTCGTCGTTCGGCATCAGCGGCACGAACGCGCACCTGATCCTGGAGCAGGCCCCGGCGGAAACCGCCGCCGAACCCGCTCGCGAAGTCACCGCCACCGCCGTTCCGTGGGTGGTCTCGGCGCAGTCCGAAGCGGCGCTGCGGGCGGCCGTGGACCGCATCCGGACGCTCGACGCCGACCCGGTCGACGTCGGCCATTCCCTGCTCACCACCCGTTCTTCGTTCGACCGCCGCGCCGTGCTGCTGGGCGGGGCCGAGATCGCGAGCGGCACCGCGCCCGCGGTCGAACCGGCCGTGGCCGCGGTGTTCGCCGGGCAGGGCACCCAACGGCCCGGCATGGGCCGCGAACTGGCCGCGCGGTTCCCCGTCTTCGCCGCCGCGTACGACGACGTTCGCGCGCACTTCCCGGCCGAGGTGGCGGCGGCGATCGCCACCGGCGACCCGGGAGTGCTCGACCGCACCGGCGTCGCCCAGCCCGCGCTGTTCGCCCTCGAAGTCGCGCTGTTCCGGCTCGCCGAGTCGCTCGGCGTGCGCGCCGACCGGGTCGCCGGGCACTCGATCGGCGAGCTGGCCGCGGCGCACGTCGCCGGCGTGCTGGACCTGCCGGACGCGTGCGCGCTCGTCGTCGCGCGCGGCCGCCTGATGGAGGCGCTGCCCGAAGGCGGCGCGATGATCGCGTTGCAGGCCACCGAAGACGAGGTCCGGCCGCTGCTCACCGGCGGCGTCGCGATCGCCGCCGTCAACGCGCCCGAGTCGCTCGTGGTCTCCGGCGAGGAGGACGCGCTGCTGCGGCTCGCGGCGTCGTTCGAGGAAGCCCGGCGGCTCTCGGTGTCGCACGCGTTCCACTCGCCGCTGATGACGCCGATGCTCGACGACTTCAGGCGCGTGGCCGAAGGGCTGACGTTCCACGAGCCCGCGCTGCCGGTCGTCTCGACGGTCACCGGGCGCCCGGCCGGACCCGGCGAACTGACCGATCCCGGCTACTGGGTCGCCCAGGTCGTCGCGACCGTGCGCTTCGCCGACGCGCTGGAGTCGTTGCGGGACGACGGCATCGGGACGTTCGTCGAGATCGGCCCGGACAGCACCCTGTCCGGGCTGGTCGCGCGCACGCTGCCGGACGCGTCCCCGGTGCCGCTGCTGCGCTCGGACCGCCCGGAAGAAACCGCTTTCGCGACCGCGCTCGGCCGCCTGCACGTCCTCGGCGCCGACCTCGACTGGACGGCGTTCTACGCCGGCACCGGCGCCCGCCGCGTCGCCCTGCCCACCTACGCCTTCCAGCACGAACGCTTCTGGGTCACCGCGCGGCCCGCGGCCCGCCCGTTCGAGCGCTCGGACCACCCGCTGCTCGGCGCGGCCGTCGAACTGCCCGGCGAGGACGGCGTCGTGCTCACCGGGCACGTCTCGCCGGACGCGCTGCCGTGGCCCGCCGATCACGTCGTCGAAGGCCGGATCCTGTTCCCCGGCACCGGGTTCGTCGAACTCGCGTTGCGCGCGGGTGCCGAACTCGGGTGCGGCGCGCTCGCCGAGCTGACGCTGACCGCGCCGCTGCCCCTGCCGGCCGACGGCGTGACCGTGCAGGTCCGCGTCGGCGCCGACGACGGCGGCCGCCCGGTCACCGTGCACTCCCGCGCCGCCGGCGGCCCGTGGACCGAGCACGCGACCGGCCGCCTGGTCCCGGCCGTCGCGGCGCCGGTGCTCCCGGCCGCCGAGCGCGGCGACGCGCTCGACGTCGACGAGCTGTACCCGACGCTGGCCGCGGCCGGGCTCGCCTACGGGCCGGCGTTCCGCGGGGTGCGCGCGGCCTGGCACGAAGGCGACGACCTGTGCGCGGACCTCGTGCTGCCCCAGGAGGCGGGCGATCCGGCGGGCTACCTGCTGCACCCGGCGCTGTTCGACGCCGCCCTGCACCTGGTGCCGTTCCTCGGGCTCGACCCGCGCCCGCGCGCCCGGCTGCCGTTCGTCTTCTCCGGCGTCGGCCTGCACGCGGTCGGCGCGTCCGCCCTGCGGCTGCGGATCCGCCGGCTCGGCCCGGACACCGTGACGCTGTCCGTGACCGACCCCGAAGGCGCGCCGGTCGCCACCGTCGGCTCCCTCGTGCTGCGGCCGCCGGCCGACGCGGCCCCGGCCGCGCCACCGCTGCTGCACGTCGAGTGGACGCCCAAGGACCTCGGCGCCCCGGCCGAGCTGACCTGGGCCGTCGTCGGCGCCGACGAAGACGGCTTCGGTGCGCTGCTGGCCGGGCGGCACGCCGTGCCGTCGTCGGCCGACGTGCTGCTCGTCCCCGTCCCGGAGCCGGTGGGCGTGCCCGTCCCGGCGGGCGTCCGCCTGGCGACGTCGACGGTGCTGAGCCACCTGCGCGGGCACCTCGAGGACGACAAGCGGCTGGTGTTCGTCACCCGCGGCGGCCCGGTCGCCGCGGCGGTCGAGGGGCTCGTCCGCTCGGCGCAGGCCGAACGGCCGGGCCGGTTCTTCCTGCTGTCCGGCGTGCCCACGGCGGCGGAGCTGGCCGCGCTCCCGACGTCCGGCGAGACCGAGGTCCGCGTCCGCGACGGCCGGGTCGAGGTGCCGCGCCTCGCGCCGGTGACCGCCGCCGAGCCCGGCCCGGCCGGCTGGGGCGACGGCGCCGTCCTGATCACCGGCGGCACCGGGGGCCTCGGCGGGCACGTCGCCCGGCACCTGGTGACGACCCACGGCGTCACGCGGCTGGTCCTCGCCGGCCGCCGGGGCGCCGACGCCCCCGGTGCCCGCGAGCTGGCCGGGGAGCTGACCGCGCTCGGCGCTTCGGTCGAGCTGGCCGCCTGCGACGTCGCCGACCGCGACGCCGTCGCCGCCCTGCTCGCCGCGCACGACGTCACCGGCGTGGTGCACGCGGCCGGGGTGCTGGACGACGGCGTGCTCGACGCCTTGACCCCCGCCCGGCTCGCCCGCGTCCTCGCCCCGAAGGTCGACGCGGCCTGGCACCTGCACGAGCTGGCACCGGAGCTGTCCGCGTTCGTCGTGTTCACGTCGGTGTTCGGCGTGCTCGGCAACGGCGGCCAAGGCGCCTACACCGCGGCGAACGCGGCCCTCGACGACCTCGTCCGCACCCGTGCCGCGGCCGGGCTGCCCGCCCGTGCGATCGCGTGGGGTCCGTGGGCGCGCGAAAGCGGGATGACGGGCACGCTGTCCGAAGCGGCCGTGCGGCGGATGGCCCGCGCCGGGCTGCCGGCGCACACCGTAGAGGAAGGCCTGGCCTGGTTCGACGCGGCGCTCGCCGGGGCCGAACCCGCGGTCGTCGCGGCGCACGTGGACCGCGCCGCCGTGCGCGCGCTCGACGTCGTGCCGCCGGTGTTCCACCGCCTGGCCCCGCCGCGCCCGCGCCGTGCGGCCGCGGCGGCGACCGACTTCGGCGCGCTGGTCGTGGCGACGGTGGCGAACGTCCTCGGGCACGCGTCCGCGGCGTCGGTGGACTCGTCGCTGACCTTCCGCGAGCTGGGCCTGGACTCCCTGACGTCGGTGGAACTGCGCAACCGCCTCGCCGAAGCGACCGGGCGCCGGCTGCCCGCGACGCTCGTGTTCGACCACCCGACCCCGGACGCCGTCACCGCGTTCCTGGAAGACGGCCCTTCGCTGCGCCCGACGCGGGCCGCCGCGCCGCGCGGCGACGACCCGATCGTCGTCGTCGGCATGGCCTGCCGCTACCCGGGCGGGGTGGCGTCGCCGGAGGACTTCTGGGAGCTGCTGACCGAGGGCCGCGACGGCATCACCCCGTTCCCGGCCGACCGCGGCTGGCACGTGCCGGACGCCGGCTTCACCCGCGCGGGCGGCTTCCTGCACGAGGCCACCGGGTTCGACGCGGACTTCTTCGGCATCTCACCGCGCGACGCGCTCAGCGCCGACCCGCAGCAGCGGCTGCTGCTGGAAGTCTCGTGGGAGGCGTTCGAGCGGGCGGGCATCGACCCGACGTCGCTGAAGGGCTCGGACACCGGCGTGTTCGCCGGGGTCATGTACCACGACTACGCGGCCATCGCGCGGGATCCGGAGACGCGCGGCTTCGACGTCAACGGCACCGCGGGCAGCGTCGCGTCCGGCCGGGTCGCCTACGCGCTCGGCCTGGAAGGCCCCGCGGTCACGATCGACACGGCGTGTTCGTCGTCGCTGGTCGCCGTGCACTGGGCGGCACAGGCGCTGAACTCGGGGGAGTGCTCGCTGGCGCTGGCCGGCGGGGTCACGGTGATGTCGACCCCCGCGACGTTCCTCGATTTCGCGCGCCAGGGCGGTCTCGCGGGCGATGGCCGTTGCAAGTCCTTTTCGGACGATGCCGACGGCACCGGGTGGTCCGAGGGCGTCGGCCTGCTCGTGCTGGAACGGCAGTCCGACGCGGTCCGCAACGGACATCGCATTTTGGCGGTGCTGCGCGGTTCCGCGGTCAACCAGGACGGGGCTTCGAACGGCCTGACGGCGCCGAACGGCCCGTCGCAGCAACGGGTGATCCGCGCCGCGCTCGCCACCGCCGGTCTGTCCGCTTCGGACGTCGACGTCGTCGAGGCGCACGGTACCGGGACGACGCTGGGCGATCCGATCGAGGCGCAGGCGCTGCTGGCGACGTACGGGCAGGACCGTGAGACGCCGTTGCTGCTGGGGTCGGTGAAGTCGAACATCGGGCACACCCAGGCCGCCGCCGGGGTCGCCGGGATCATCAAGGTGATCCTCGCCATGCGCCACGGCGTCGTGCCGAAGTCGTTGTGGGCGGGTACGCCGTCGTCCCACGTGGACTGGTCGGCCGGGTCCGTCGAGCTGCTCGCCGACGCGCGCGAGTGGCCGGCGCTCGACCGGCCGCGGCGGGCCGGTGTCTCGTCGTTCGGGATCAGCGGGACCAATGCCCACGTCGTCCTCGAGGCCCCGGTCGTCGTCGCTGAGCCGGCCGCCGGGCGTCCGGTGGTGCCGTGGGTGTTCTCGGCGCGGTCCGAGGAGGCGCTGACCGAGCAGATCACGCGCGTCACCTCAGGCGATTTCTCCGCGCTCGACACCGGATTCACCCTGGCGACCGCCCGGGCCCGGTTCGCGCACCGCGCCGCGCTGGTGGCCGGTGCCGACGGCGTGCGCGAGGTCGCTCGCGGGGTCGCGGCGCCGGGACCGCGGGCGTTCCTGTTCACCGGACAGGGCGCCCAGCGGATCGGCATGGGCCGCGAACTGGCCGCGGAGTACCCGGTGTTCGCGGACGCCTTCGACGAAGTGCTGGCGGCGTTCGATCCCGCGGTGCGCTCGGTGGTGTGGGGTACCGACGCCGAAGCGCTGGCCGAAACGGGCGTCGCGCAACCGGCGTTGTTCGCGATCGAAGTGGCGCTGGCCCGGCTGCTGGCGTCGTGGGGCGTCCGCCCGGACTTCGTCGCCGGGCACTCGGTGGGGGAGATCGCGGCCGCGCACGTGGCCGGCGTGCTGTCCCTCGCCGACGCGTGCACCCTGGTTTCCGCGCGCGGAAACCTGATGCAGGCCCTGCCGCGCGGCGGGGCGATGGTGGCGATCGAAGCGTCCGAAGTGGACGTCCGCGCGGCGCTGGTCGACGGCGTCGATCTGGCGGCGGTGAACGGCCCGCGGTCCGTGGTGGTCTCCGGCACCGAGGCCGCGGTCCTCGAAGTGGCGTCCCGCTTCGGCAAGTCCAAGCGGCTGGCGGTCTCGCACGCGTTCCACTCGCACCTGATGGACCCGATGCTGGCCGACTTCCGCGCGGTCGTGGAGCAGCTTTCCTTCGCGCCGCCGGAGATCCCGCTGATCGCGGCCGGCGACGTCACGTCCCCGGAGTACTGGGTCGGCCACGTGCGCTCGACGGTCCGGTTCGCCGACGCGCTCGGCTCGCTGGGTGAAGCGGGCGTGACGACGTACGTCGAGATCGGCCCGGACGCGGTGCTGTCCGGCCTGGTCGACGACCCGGCCGCGGTGGTGACGCCGGTCCTGCGCCGCGACCGTTCCGAGCCGGTCGCGCTCCTCGAGGCCCTGGGTCGCCAGCACGTGTCGGGGTCCACTGTGGACTGGACCGCGTGGTTCGCCGGTTCCGGCGCGCGGCTGGTCGAACTGCCGACGTACCCGTTCCGGCACCGGCGTTTCTGGCCGTCCGCCCCGGGCCACCCGCTGCTGGGAACTTCGTTGGACCTGACCGACGGCGGCACGGTCCTGACCGGCCTCCTGACGACGGCGACCCAGCCGTGGCTGGCCGACCACACGGTCCACGGCACCCCGGTCCTGCCCGGCACGGCGTTCGTGGAGCTGGCGTTGGCGGCGGCTCCGGACCTGGGCGTCGAGGAGCTGACGATCGAGTCGCCCCTCGCCTTGACCGCGGACCACCGGCTGCAGGTCCGGGTGAGCGCCGCGGACGGCGAAGGCGCCCGCGAGTTCACGGTGTCGTCGCGCCCGGAAGGCGCGGACGAGCCGTGGATCCGGCACGCGACCGGCCGCCTGGGCCCGGAGACCGCGCTCGTCGACGGCGCCGCGACGGACGTCTGGCCCCCCGCCGATGCCGAACCCCTCGACCTCACCGGCCTCACCGGCCGCCTCGCCGCGGACGGCCTCGGCTACGGTCCCGCTTTCCCCAACCCCACCACCGCCTGGCGCCGCGACCACGAGATCTTCGCCGAAGTCGCCCTCGCCGAGCCGCAACGCGCCGACGCCACCGCGTACGGCCTCCACCCCGCCCTCTTCGACGCGACCCTCCGGCTCGTCTCCCTCCTCGCCCCCGGCCTCGCCGGCAGCGTCCCGTTCTCCTGGCACGGCATCACCCTCCACGCCACCGGCGCCGCGGCCCTCCGCGTCCGGCTGACCCCGGCCGACGGCGGCCTCCGCGTCACCGCCACCGACCCCGCCGGCACCCCCGTCGTCGACGTCGACCGCCTCGTCCTGCGCCGTCCCGGCACCACCAAAGCCCCGCAGCCGCTCCTGCGCCTCGACTGGATCCCCGTCACACCCCAGCCGGCCCGGGCCGACATCCTCACCGTCACCGGCGACCTCACCGACGTCCCGCGATCCCTGCGCGAAGTCACCACCCGCGTCCTGACCCAGCTTCAGGAGGCCGTCACCCACGACCGCACCCTGCTCGTCGTCATCCCCGCCGCCGACCCGGTCGCGGCCGCCGCCGGTGGTCTCGTGCGCGCCGCCCAAGCCGAGCACCCGGGCCGGTTCGTGCTCGTCGAAACCGACGGCTCCCTCGACCCGGCCGAAGCCGGCGACGAGCCCGTCCTGAAGATCGAGGGCGGCCGTCTCCACGCCGCCCGCCTCGCCCGCGTCACCGCACCGCCCGCCGAACCCGCCGAGCGCGACGGCACCGTCCTCATCACCGGCGGCACCGGCGGGCTGGGCAGCGCCGTCGCCCGCCACCTGGCCGCCCGCGGCCGTGACCTGCTGCTCGTCAGCCGCTCCGGCGTCGCCGACCCCGCCCTCCTCGCCGAGCTCGGCGACCGCGTCGAGGTGGCCGCCTGCGACGTCGGCGACCGCGACGCCCTCGCGCGGCTCCTCGACGGCCGCGAGATCACCACCGTCGTCCACGCCGCCGGCGTCCTCGACGACGGCACCCTCGCCGCCCTCACCCCGGAGCGCTTCGAGAACGTCCTGCGCGCCAAGGCCGACGCCGCCTGGCACCTCCACGAACTGACCGCGCCCGGCACCGAACTGGTCTTCTTCTCCTCGGTCGTCGGCACGTACGGCGGTGCCGGGCAAGCGAACTACGCCGCCGCAAACGCTTTCCTCGACGCGCTCGCCCGCCACCGCCCGCACACCGTGTCCCTCGGCTGGGGGCCGTGGGAATCCGGCAGCGGCATGACGTCGACCCTGTCCGAAGTGGACCTGCGACGGCTCGCCGAAGCCGGGATGCCGCCGCTTGCCGTGGAAGCCGGGCTCGCTCTGTTCGACGCCGCCCGCGGCGCCGGCGAGCCCGCGCTCCTCCCGCTCCCGCTCGACCTCGCCGCGATCCGGCGGCAGCCGGAGATCCCGCACGTCCTGCGCGGCCTGGTCCGGCCGGGTCGCCGTCGCGCCGCCGCCGGGTCCGCGCAGGCCGGCGACCTGACCCGCACCCTCGCGCCGCTGCCCCCGGCCGAGCGCGCCGAAGCCCTCGCCGGGCTGGTCGCCACGCACGTCGCGCTCGCCCTCGGCCACGCCCACGCCGCCGCGATCGACCCCGCCCGCGCCTTCTCCGACCTCGGCTTCGACTCGCTCAGCGGCGTCGACCTGCGCAACCGCCTCGCCGCCGCCACCGGGCTGCGCCTGCCGAGCACGCTGGTGTTCGACCACCCGACCGTCACCGCGCTCGCCACGCACCTGCTCGCCGAGCTCTTCGACGCCGACGCCCCGGCCGCCGAGGTCCGCCGTCCGGCCGCGGCCACCGGCGACCCGGTCGTCATCGTCGGCATGGCCTGCCGCTACCCGGGCGGGGTCCGCACGCCGGAGGGGCTCTGGGACCTGGTCCGCGAAGGCCGCGACGCCGTCTCGGAGTTCCCCGCCGACCGCGGCTGGGACCTCGACGCACTCTACGACCCGGACCCCGCGCACCCCGGCACGTCCTACACGCGCCACGGCGGGTTCCTGCACGACGCGGCGGAGTTCGACGCCGAGTTCTTCGGCATGAGCCCCCGCGAAGCCCTCGCCACCGACGCCCAGCAGCGGCTGCTGCTCGAGACGTCGTGGGAGGCCGTCGAGCGCGCGGGCATCGACCCGGCGAGCCTGCGCGGCACCGCGACCGGCGTCTTCGCCGGCGTGATGTACCACGACTACAGCAGTCTGCTCAGCGGCAGCGAGGACGCCGAGGGCTACCTGACCAGCGGTAGCGCGGGCAGCGTCGCGTCCGGCCGGGTGTCCTACGTGCTCGGTCTCGAAGGTCCGGCGGTCACCGTGGACACGGCGTGTTCGTCGTCGCTGGTGTCGCTGCACCTCGCCGCGCAGGCCCTGCGCTCGGGGGAGTGCGACCTCGCGCTCGCCGGCGGTGTGACGGTGATGGCGACGCCGTCGACGTTCATCGAGTTCTCCCGCCAGCGCGGCCTGTCGGCGGACGGCCGCTGCCGCTCCTTCGGTGACGGCGCGGACGGCACCGGCTGGGCGGAAGGAGCCGGAATGCTCTTGCTGGAACGGCTTTCCGACGCCGAGCGCAACGGGCACCGGGTCCTGGCCGTGGTCCGGGGCAGTGCGCTCAACCAGGACGGCGCGTCGAACGGCCTCACCGCACCGAACGGCCCCTCGCAGCAACGCGTCATCCGCGCCGCGCTGGCCGACGCCGGGCTGTCCACTTCGGACGTCGACGCGGTGGACGGCCACGGCACCGGCACCCCGCTGGGCGACCCGATCGAGGCGCAGGCGCTCATCGCGACCTACGGCCGCGACCGGGAGACCCCGCTGCTGCTGGGTTCGGTGAAGTCCAACATCGGGCACACGCAAGCCGCCGCGGGTGTCGCGAGCGTGATCAAGATGGTCCTCGCGATGCGGCACGGCGTGCTGCCGCGCACCCTGCACGCGGACACCCCGTCGTCACGCATCGACTGGGCGGACGGCGGCGTCACACTGCTCGGCGAACCGGCCGAGTGGCCCGAAAGCGGCCGGCCGCGGCGCGCGGCGGTCTCGTCGTTCGGGATCAGCGGCACCAACGCCCACGTCGTCCTCGAACAACCCCCGGCCGGCCCCGACCGGTCACCGGTGCCCACGCCCGCGGTCGTACCGTGGCCGCTGTCGGCGAAGTCCGAGACGGCGTTGCACGCGCAGGCGGCAGCCCTGGCCGCGTTCGCGGACGCGCCTCTCGACACCGGGCACACCCTGGCCGCCCGGTCGCGGTTCGCGCACCGGGCCGTGGTGCTCGCCACCGACCCGGCGACCACCCGAGAGGCCTTGACGCTCGACCACCCGGCCGCCGTCACGGGCGCCGCCGTGCCCGGGAAGACCGCGTTCGTGTTCAGCGGCCAAGGCGGCCAGCGCACCGGCATGGGCCGCGAACTGGCCCGCCGGTTCCCGGTCTTCGCGGCGGCGTACGACGCCGTGCTCGCGGAGTTCGGCCCCGAGGTCGTGGCCGTCGTGCGTGGCGACGACCAGACCCGGCTGGACCGCACGGAATTCGCGCAACCGGCGTTGTTCGCCCTGCAGGTCGCATTGGTGCGGCTGGCCGAGTCATGGGGCATCGCGCCCGACGTCGTCGCCGGGCATTCGATCGGGGAGATCGCGGCCGCGCACGCCGCCGGGGTGTTCTCGCTGTCCGACGCGTGCCGCCTGGTCGTCGCGCGCGGCGCGCTGATGCAGGCACTGCCCGACGGCGGCGCGATGGTCGCGGTGGTGGCGAGCGAGGAGGAGGTCCGGCCGCTGCTCGGCCCGGACGTCGCGATCGCCGCCGTCAACGGGCCCCGATCGATCGTCCTTTCCGGAACGACCTCGGCGGTCGGCGTGGTGGCCTCCCGGTTCGAGAAGACGCGTCGGCTTGCGGTGTCGCACGCGTTCCACTCGCCGTTGATGGAGCCGATGCTCGCGGAGTTCGCCGAAGTCCTTCGTGGATTGACTTTTTCTTCTCCGCGAATTCCCTTCGTCTCCACTGTGGATTCCACGGTGGAACCGACCACTGTGGACTACTGGGTGCGGCACGCGCGGGAGGCGGTCCGGTTCGCCGACGCCGTCACGACGTTGACCGGATCCGGCGCGACGAGGTTCGTCGAGGCGGGGCCGGACGGCGTGCTGTCCGCGCTGGTGCCCGAGGGTCTCGCGGTGCCGCTGATGCGGCGCGACCGCGGCGAGGAAGCCGCGTTCACCGAGGCCGCGGCCCGGCTGTTCGTGGCCGGGGTCGACGTCGACTGGCGATCCGCGACGGCTCCCGGCCGGCCGGTGGAGCTGCCCACGTACCCGTTCCAGCGCGAGCGGTTCTGGCCCGCGCCGCGACCGGTCCGCGCACCGGGGACGAGGGCGCACCCGCTGCTCGACGACGTCGTCGCACTGGCCGGCTCGGACGAACTCGTCCTGACGGGCCGGCTGTCGGTGGCCGCACAGCCGTGGCTGGCGGAGCACGTGGTGGCGGGCACGACGCTCCTGCCGGGCACGGCCCTGGCCGAACTGGCGATCCGCGCGGGCGACGAGTGCGGCTGCCCGCGGCTCGACGAGCTGACGATGGCCGTCCCGCTGGTGGTGCCCGCGCGGGTGCAGGTGCGCGTCGGAGAGCCGGGGGAGGGCGGTACCCGTGTGGTCGCCATCCACTCGCGACAGTCCGAAGAGGACTCCTGGACCGAGCACGCGACCGGCACCCTGAGCCCGGCGTCGCCTTCTCCCGCTCCCGGCCCCGAGGAGTGGCCGCCCGCGGACGCGGAGCCGGTCGCCCTGGAGGACTTCTACCCGGACTTCGCGGCGGACGGCTTCGAGTACGGCCCCCGGTTCCGCGGCCTGCGCGCGGCTTGGCGCCGTGGTGGCGAGGTGTTCGCCGAGGTGGAGCTGGACGCCGAGCACCACGAGGAGGCGGCGGAGTTCGGCGTGCACCCGGCCCTGCTGGACGCGGCCCTGCACGCCCTCACTTTGCGCCCCGGCACACCCACCCGGGTGCTCCCGTTCTCGTGGCGCGGCGTGTCCCTGCACGCGTCGGGCGCGGTGGCGCTGAGGGTCCACGTACGCGGCGACGCCCTGTCACTGACGGCCCCCGACGGCACCCCAGTGGCCACAATCGACGCCCTCGACCTGCGAGAACACCGCCCGGCGGCGGCGCAGCGCACGGACGCGTTGTTCACGCTGGACTGGACCCCCGTACCGTCCCCCGCACAGACGCCCTCGGCGCTCCTCTGGGGCGACAACCCGTTCGGGCTGGCGCTGCCCACCATCGCGGACCTCACCGGAGCGCCGCTGGTGGTGACGTGCCTCGCCGGTGAGGCGGACGTCCCGGCTTCAGCGCACGACCTGACTTGCCGGGCGCTGGAGCTGGCCCAGCGCTGGGTCGCGGAGTCGGAGACGGGCAAGCTGGTCTTCCTGACCCGCGGCGCAACGGACGGAACGGACATCCCAGCGGCCGCGGCATGGGGCCTGATCCGCGCGGCACAGTCTGAGCACCCGGGCCGCTTCGGCCTGGTGGACTTGCCAAGCCAGCCGGCCCCGGCCCCGCAGCTGACAGCCTCGGCCGCGGTCGAGCTGCTGCCGGGTGACGTGGGTGCGGCCGAGTCGCTGCCGGTTTCCGCGGGTGAGCTGCTGCCGGGCGACGTGGGTGCGGCCGTGTCGCTGCCGGTTTCCGCGGGCGAGCTGCTGCCGGGCGCCCTCTCCGAGGCCGACCCACTGCCGGTCTCCGCTGGCGATCCGCAGCCGGGTGACCTCGCCGAGGCCAAGCGCCAGCCGGCCGAGCCGCAGCTGGCCAAGCCACCGTCGGGAGACCTTGGCGCGGGCGACCTCGCTTCGGCCGACCCGCAGCCGACGGACCTTGCCGCGGGCCACCTCCCTTCGACCGAGCCGCTGTCCGTCTCCGGCGATCTCCTCCTCGCCGCCCTCGCGAGCGAAGAACCCCAGCTCGCCCTCCGCGGCAAATCCCTCCTCGCCGCCCGCCTGACCCCGGCACTTTCACGTGAAAGTGCCGCCTCCTGGGACCCCGACGGCACCGTCCTCATCACCGGCGGCACCGGCGGACTCGGTGCCGTCATCGCCCGGCACCTGGTCACCGAGCGGGGGACGCGCCGCCTGCTCCTCGTCAGCCGCCGCGGAACCGACAGCCCCGGGGCCACCGAACTGGCGGCCGAACTCACCGAAGCCGGCGCCGAAGTCAGCATCGCCGCCTGTGACGTCGCCGACCGGAACGCGCTCCGAAAACTCCTCCACGGCCGAGACGTCACCGCGGTCGTCCACGCCGCCGGGGTTCTCGACGACGCCCTCCTCGCCGACCTCACCCCCGAGCGCCTGGCCGCCGTCCACCGGCCCAAGGCCGAAGCCGCCTGGTACCTGCACGAACTCGTCGGCGAAACCACCACCCTCGTCCTCTTCTCCTCCGTCTCCGGCACCCTCGGCCTCCCCGGCCAGGGCAACTACGCCGCTGCCAACGCGTTCCTCGACGCCCTCGCCCGCCACCGCCCGCACACCGTGAGCCTCGCCTGGGGCCCCTGGGTCCCCACCTCCGGCATGACCGCCGACCTCGGCGACAGCGGCGTGAACCGGCTCGCCCGCGCCGGCTACCCGCCGCTCACGATCGAGCAGGGCACCGCGCTCTTCGACGCCGCGCTCGCCGACGGCGCGCCCGTGGTGCTGCCCGTCCGCCTGGACAAGGCCGTCCTGCGCCGAAGGGAAGACCTCCCGTACCCCTTGCGCGGTCTCGTGCGCGTCACCGCGCGCCGAGTGGCGGAACGGCGGCTGCGTGGCCGGGCCGAGGCCGCGGTCGTCGTCGCGAACGAGGTCGCGCGCGTCCTCGGCCACCGCGGTACCGAGCGGATCACCCCCGCCAAGTCGTTCTCCGAGCTCGGGTTCGACTCGCTCACCGCCGTCGAGCTGCGCAACCGGCTCACCGCCGCCACCGGGCTGCGGCTGCCCGCGACGCTCGTCTTCGACTACCCGACCGTCGGCGCGCTCGCCGACCACCTCGCCGGCGACGCACCGGCCGAAGCGGCACCCACCGCGAAGGCCGTCGACGGCGACCCGATCGTCATCGTCGGCATGGCCTGCCGCTACCCGGGCGGGGTCGAATCGCCCGAGGACCTGTGGCGGCTGGTCCGCGCCGGCGGCGACGCCGTCACCGGCTTCCCTGCCGACCGCGGCTGGGACCTCGACGCCCTCTACGACCCCGACCCGGCCCACCCCGGCACGTCCTACACCCGCCACGGCGGTTTCCTGCACGACGCCGCCGGCTTCGACGCCGGGTTCTTCGGCATGAGCCCGCGCGAAGCCGTCGCGACCGACGTCCAGCAGCGCTTGCTGCTCGAAACCTCCTGGGCCGCGGTGGAAAGCGCGGGCGTCGACCCGTCATCGTTGCGCGGCTCCGCCACCGGTGTGTTCGCCGGAGTCATGTACGGCGACTACAGCCGCCTGCTCGACGGCGGCGAAGACGCCGAGGGCTACAAGACCAGCGGCAGCGCGGGCAGCGTCGCCTCCGGCCGGGTCGCCTACACCCTCGGCCTCGAAGGCCCGGCAGTCACCGTGGACACGGCGTGCTCGTCGTCGCTGGTCGCCTTGCACTGGGCCGCGCAGGCCCTGCGCTCCGGGGACTGCGACCTCGCCCTCGCCGGCGGCGTCACGGTGATGTCGACGCCGACCGCGTTCGTCGAGTTCTCCCGCCAGCGCGGCCTCGCGACCGACGGCCGCTGCAAGCCGTTCTCGGACAGCGCGGACGGCGTCGGCTGGTCCGAGGGCGTCGGCATCCTCGTCCTGGAACGGCTTTCCGACGCCGAGCGCCACGGCCACGAGATCCTCGCCGTGGTCAAGGGTTCCGCGGTGAACCAAGACGGCGCGTCCAACGGCCTCACCGCCCCGAACGGCCCGTCGCAGCAACGGGTCATCCGCGCCGCGCTCGCCGGCGCCGGCCTGTCCACAGAGGACGTCGACGTCGTCGAGGCGCACGGCACCGGCACCACCCTCGGCGACCCGATCGAAGCCCAGGCTCTCCTTGCGACCTACGGCCAGGACCGCGAAACGCCGTTGCTGCTGGGGTCGGTGAAGTCGAACCTCGGGCACACGCAAGCCGCGTCCGGGGTCGCCGGGATCATCAAGGTGGTCCAGGCGATGCGCCACGGCGTCGTGCCGCGGACCCTGCACGTGACCGAACCGTCCGGGCACGTCGACTGGACCGCGGGCGCCGTCGAGCTGGCCACCGCGGAGACGGCCTGGCCCGACGCCGGACGTCCGCGCCGGGCCGGCGTGTCGTCGTTCGGGATCAGCGGCACGAACGCCCACGTCATCCTGGAACAGCCCGCGCCGCGTCCGGCACCCGAGCGCTCACCGGCGCCCGAGGTGCCGTGGCTGGTCAGTGCCAAAACGCCGGAAGCACTGAGCGCGCAGGCAAAACGGCTTGGCGTCCACATCGGACACCGCGACCCGCGCGACGCCGCGTGGACCCTCGCCCGCGGCCGCGCCCGCTTCGACGAGCGGGCCGTCGTCTTCGGCGAGGACGCACTGATCGCGCTCGCCGAGGGCATCGACCACCCGGACGTCGTCACCGGCACGCCCGCGCCCGGCAGGACCGCGTTCCTGTTCTCCGGTCAGGGTTCCCAACGCCTCGGCATGGGCCGCGAGCTGGCCGCCGACCCCGACTTCGCGGCCGCGCTCGACACCGTGCTCGCCGAACTCGACCCGGCGGTCCGCGACGTCATGTGGGGTGAAGACGCGGCCGCGCTGGAGCGGACCGAGTACGCCCAGGCGGCGTTGTTCGCCGTCGAAGTCGCGCTGTTCCACACCTTGACCGCGCGGGGCGTCCGCCCGGACTACGTCGCCGGGCACTCGATCGGCGAGCTCGCGGCCGCGCACGTCGCCGGGGTGTTCTCCCTGGCCGACGCGGCCCGGCTGGTCACCGCCCGCGGCCGGCTGATGCAGGCCCTGCCGCCCGGCGGGGCGATGGTCGCCGTGCGGGCCGCCGAGGACGACGTCCGGCCGCTGCTCACCGGCGGGGTCGGCCTGGCCGCCGTCAACGGCCCGCGCTCGGTCGTGCTCTCCGGGCCCGAGGACGCCGTCGCGGCGATCGCGGCGCATTTCGTCGACACCAGACAGCTTTCCGTCTCGCACGCCTTCCACTCGTCCTTGATGGACCCGATGCTCGCCGAGTTCGGCGAAGCCGCGGCCGGGGTGACCTACCGCGAACCCGCGATTCCCGTGGTGGCGAACGGAAGCGTCACCGATCCGGCGTACTGGGTGCGGCAGGTCCGCGACACGGTCCGCTTCGCCGACGCCTTGGGTGCGCTGCGGGCGTGGCACGTCGACAAGTTCGTCGAAGTCGGCCCGGACGCCGTCCTCGCCGGGCTCGCCGCGGACGACGACGCCGTGGTCGTGCCCTTGCTGCGCCGCGACCGCGACGAACCCCGCACCTTCCGCACCGCGCTCGCCCGCCTCTTCGCGGCCGGCCTGCCGGTCGAGTGGCCCGGCCTCGCCGACGGCCGCGCGGTTCCGTTGCCGGGCTACGCGTTCCAGCACGAACGCTTCTGGCCCGCGCCCCGCCACGGCGCCGGCGACCCCGCGGGACTCGGGCTCGGCGCGACCGGCCACCCGCTGCTCGGCGGCGCGGTCGACCTCGCCGACGGCACCGGCCGCCTGCTCACCGGCCGGCTATCCCTGGCCGCGCAGCCGTGGCTGGCCGACCACACCGTGCTGGGCTCGACCGTCCTGCCCGGCGCGGCCTTCACCGAGCTGGCCCTGACGATGGGCGCCGTGCGCGAGCTGGCCGTCCTCGAACCGCTCGTCATCCCGCCGGACACGGCCGTGCACCTGCAGGTCCGCGTGGCCGAACCGGGCATCGACGAGCTGCGCGACTTCGGCGTGTACTCCCGCCCCGAAGGCGGCGACGGTGCCTGGACCCGGCACGCGACCGGTGTCCTCGAACCGGAAACCTCGGCGGTGCGACGGGACGCCACCCTTCCCGAAGCAGCCGAGGTCCTGGACCTCGCCGACGCCTACGACCGCCTCGCCGCGCTCGGCCTCGGCTACGGGCCCGCGTTCCAGTGCCTGCGCCGCGCCTGGCGTCACGGCGACGACGTCTTCGCCGAGCTGAGCCTCGGCGACGAGCCGGCCGCGGCGTTCGGGCTGCACCCGGCCCTGCTCGACGCCGCCCTGCACGCGGTCGCGCTCACCGCCGGGCACGACCGGCCGCACGTCCCGTTCAGCTGGCGCGGGGTCCGCCGGTACGCCACGGGCAAGCCGGTCCTGCGCGTCCGCATCACCCCCGTCGGCGACAACACGGTCTCCCTGTCCTTTGTGGACATGGATGGCATAGCGGTCGCCGAGGTCGACGCGGTGACGTTCCGGCCCGCGACGGCAACCCGCACTCAGGACGCGCTGTTCCGGCTCGACTGGGTCCCGGCCACCCCGGCCCGCGTCGAGCGGCCGGAGCGGGTCGTCGTCACGGCCGAGGGTCCCGCGCGGGCTCTGGACCTGGTCCGCGACTGGCTCGCCGAGCCCCGCGACGCCGAACTCGTCTTCCACACCACCGGCGCCACCGACGGCACCGACCTCGACGCCGCCGCGGTGTGGGGCCTGGTCCGCGCGGCGCAGTCCGAGCACCCGGGCCGGTTCGCCCTGGTCGACAGCGCCGATCCGGCCGACGTCGCCCTGGTCACGGGGGAGCCGCAGGCCCGCGTGCGGGACGGCGTCGTCGAAGTCCCGCGGCTCGCGAAGGCGCCCGCGGAACCGGCGCCGCTCGGCTGGGACCCCGACGGCACCGTCCTGATCACCGGCGGCACCGGCGGCCTGGGCCGCCTCCTGGCGAAGCACCTGGTCACCGAGCACGGTATGCGCCGCCTCTTGCTGCTGAGCCGCAGCGGACAGGCCGACGTCGCCGAGCTGACCGAAGCCGGGGCCGACGTGACCGTCGCCGCCTGCGACATCACCGATCGCGCCGCGCTCGCCGCGGTCCTCGACGGCCACCGCCTGACCGCCGTCGTGCACGCGGCCGGCGTCCTCGACGACGGCACGGTCGAAACGATGACCGGCGAGCGGTTCGCGCGCGTGTGGCGCCCGAAGGCCGAAGCCGCGTGGCTGCTGCACGAGCTGACCGCGGACCTGGACGGGTTCGTGCTGTTCTCCTCGGTCGCGGGCACGATCGGCGGCGCGGGACAGGCGAACTACGCCGCCGCCAACGCCTACCTCGACGCCCTCGCCGAGCACCGTGTCGCTCGCGGGCTGCCCGCGGTGTCGCTCGCCTGGGGCCCGTGGGCCGGGGTCGGCGGCATGACGGCCGAGCTGAGCGGCGCCGAAGTCGCGCGGATGGCCCGGGCCGGCATCACAGCCCTGACCGCCGAAGACGGCCTCGCCCTGTTCGACGCGGCCGTCGGTGCCGGGACGCCGGCGCTGGTGCCGGTCCGGCTCGCCGCGACCGCGTCCGGCGAGATCGCGGCTCCGCTGCGCGGGCTGGTCCGCGCGACCACCCGCCGGGCCGCCACCGGCGGGCTCGCCGAGCGGTTGCGCGGACTGCCGGAAGCCGAGCGCCACGAAGTCGTCGCTGACGTCGTCACCGCGCAGGTCGCGGCCGTGCTCGGGCACGCCGACCACGCGGCCGTCGAGCCGTCCCGCGCGTTCTCCGCGCTGGGCTTCGACTCGCTCACCGGCGTCGAACTGCGCAACCGGCTCGCCACCGCGACCGGCCTGCGGCTGCCCACGACGCTCGTGTTCGACCACCCGAACAGCGCGGCGCTCACCGCGTTCCTGCTGGCCGAGCTGACCGGCGCCGACGCACCGGCCGCCGGGACCCGCCCGGTCCGCGCCCGCGACGACGACCCGATCGTCGTGGTCGGCATGGGCTGCCGCTACCCGGGCGGTGCCGCGTCGCCGGACGAGTTCTGGGAGCTGGTCGCCGCCGGGCGCGACGCCGTCGGCCCGTTCCCCGCCGACCGCGGCTGGGACCTGTCCGCGCTCTACGACCCCGACCCCGACCACCCGGGCACGACCTACGCGCGGGCGGGCGGGTTCCTGGCCGGCGCCGCGGACTTCGACGCCGCGTTCTTCGGCATGAGCCCGCGGGAGGCCGTCGCGACCGACGTCCAGCAGCGGCTGCTGCTCGAGACGTCGTGGGAGGCACTGGAACACGCGGGCATCGACCCGGCGACCCTGCGCGGGTCCGCGACCGGCGTGTTCGCCGGCGTGATGTACAGCGACTACGGCGGCCTGCTCGCCGGCAGCGACTACGAAGGCCAGCAAGGGAACGGCAGCGCGCCGAGCGTCGCATCCGGGCGCGTCGCCTACACGCTCGGCCTGGAAGGCCCGGCGGTCACCGTGGACACGGCGTGCTCGTCGTCGCTGGTGGCGCTGCACTGGGCGAGCCAGGCGCTGCGGTCGGGGGAGTGCACCCTGGCGCTGGCCGGCGGGGTCACCGTGATGGCGACCCCGGCGACGTTCGTCGAATTCGCCCGTCAGCGCGGGCTTTCACCGGACGGGCGCTGCAAGGCGTTCTCCGACGACGCCGACGGCACCGGCTGGGCCGAAGGCGTCGGCCTGCTGGTCCTGGAACGGCAGTCCGACGCGCTCCGCAACGGCCACCGGATCCTCGCCGTGGTCAAGGGTTCCGCGGTGAACCAGGACGGCGCGTCCAACGGCCTCACCGCCCCGAACGGCCCGTCGCAGCAGCGGGTCATCCGCGCCGCGCTCGCGGGCGCCGGTCTGTCCACTTCGGACGTCGACGTCGTCGAGGCGCACGGCACCGGGACCGCGCTGGGTGACCCGATCGAGGCCCAAGCGCTCCTGGCGACCTACGGCCAGGACCGGGAAACCCCGCTGCTGCTGGGCTCGGTGAAGTCGAACATCGGCCACACCCAGGCCGCCGCCGGCGTCGCGGGCATCATCAAGATGATCCAGGCGATGCGGCACGGCGTCGTCCCGGCGAGCCTGCACGCGGGCACTCCGTCGTCCCATGTGGACTGGGCGGCGGGCGCGGTCGAGGTCGTCACCGAGAGCCGGGCCTGGCCGTCGGCGGCCCGGCCGCGGCGAGCCGGGATCTCGTCGTTCGGGATCAGTGGCACGAACGCGCACGTGATCATCGAACAGGCGCCCGAGGTGGCCGCCCCGGCCGAAGAGCTCGAGGGGCCGGCGATCTGGTCGCTGTCCGCGCGCTCGGCCGCGGCGCTGCGCGCCCACGCGATCCGCCTGACGTCCACAGTGGACGACCTGCCCGCCGGTGCGGTCGGCCGGGCACTGAGCCTGCGCTCCCGGTTCGCGCACCGCGCGGTCGTCGTCTCCGAACGGCCCGCCGAAGCGCTGGCCGCCTTCGCCGCCGGCGAACCGTCGCCGGACGTCGTCGACGGCGTGGCCACCGCCGGGCCGACCGCGTTCCTGTTCTCCGGGCAGGGCGCGCAGCGGCCGGGCATGGGCCGCGAGCTGGCCGCGCGCTTCCCGGTCTTCGCCGCCGCTTACGACGACGTCCTCGACCGGCTCGACCCGGCCGTCCGGTCCGCGCTGGCCGACGAACGCGTGCACCGCACCGAATACACGCAACCGGCGCTGTTCGCGTTCGAGGTCGCCGCGGCGCGGCTGCTCGAGTCGCGGGGCGTGCGCCCGGACTTCGTCACCGGGCATTCGGTGGGGGAGATCGCGGCCGCGCACGTCGCCGGCGTGCTGACCCTCGACGACGCCTGTGCGCTGGTGTCGGCCCGCGCCCGGCTGATGGGCGCGCTGCCCGAAGGCGGCGTGATGATCGCCGTCCAGGCGGCCGAAGCCGACATCCGCCCGCTGCTGGGCGAGGGCGCCGACCTCGCGGCGGTCAACGGGCCGGCGTCGGTGGTGCTGTCCGGCCACGAAGACGCGGTCGCCGCCGTCGCGGCCCGGTTCGGCAAGCAGCGCCGGCTGCGCGTCTCGCACGCGTTCCACTCGCTGCTGATGGACCCGATGCTGGCGGAGTTCGGCGAAGTCGTCGCCGGGCTCAGCTTCGCCGAGCCGAAGCTCCCGCTGATCGCTTCGGGCGACGTGACCGACCCGGCGTACTGGGTCCGGCACGTGCGCGACACCGTCCGCTTCGCCGACGCCCTCGAGCGGCTGGCCGGGGTGACCCGGTTCGTCGAGGTCGGGCCGGACGCCGTGCTGGCCGGCCTGGTCGACGTCCCCGACGCGGTCGTCGTCCCGGTCGCCCGCCGCGACCGCGCCGAAGACCGGACGTTACTGACCGCGCTGGCCCGGCTGCACGTCTCCGGGCTCGACGTCGGCTGGGCCACCGAGGGGCCGCGGGCCGACCTGCCCGCGTACCCGTTCGAGCACCGGCGGTTCTGGCCGCCGGCCCGCCCGGCCGGTGACCGGCGCGGGGGCGGGCACCCGGTGCTCGGTGCGGCCGTCGAGGTCGCCGGGACCGGCACGCTCGTCAGCACCGGCCGCCTGTCGGCGTCCGCGCAGCCGTGGCTGGCCGACCACACCGTCTTCGGCGCGACCCTCGTGCCCGGCACGGCGTTCCTCGAACTGGCCCGCCACGCCGGCACCCAGGCGGGCTGCCCGCGCGTCGACGACCTGACGCTGCTGGCGCCGCTGGTCCTGACCGGCGGGGTCACCGTGCAGGTCGCGGCCGGCGCGCCCGGCGCGAACGGCCACCGCCCGGTGGAGATCCACTCGTGCGGCGACGACGGCACCTGGACCCGGCACGCGACCGGCGTCGTCACCCCGGATCCGGCGCCTGCGTTCGAGGCGGGGGAGTGGCCACCCGCGGACGCGGTACCGGTCACTGTGGACGGTGCCTACGACGCGCTGGCCGACCGCGGGTTCACCTACGGCCCGGCGTTCCAGGGCCTGAAGGCGCTGTGGCGGCGCGGCGACGAGCTGTTCGCCGAAGTCCGCGTCGACGAGGCCGAGGGCTTCGGCCTGCACCCGGCGCTGCTCGACGCCGTCCTGCACGCCCAGCTGGTGGCCGACCCCGGCGCGCCGCCCGCGCTGCCGTTCACCTGGCGCGGCGTGTCCGTCCACCGCGCCGGCGCCGCCGACCTGCGCGTCCGGCTCGCCCCGGCGGGCCCGGACACGATCAGCCTCGCCATCGCCGACGCGTCCGGCGCACCGGTGGCGTCGGTCGACGGGCTCACCGTGCGCGAAGCCGGGCAGCCGCAGGCCGCGCACCTCTACCGGCTGGACTGGGTGCCGGTCGTGCCCGCACCCGCCGAAGTCGTCACGGTTTCGGGGTACGCGCTGGACGGACTGGCCGTGGTGCCCGAGTTCGTCGAGGTGACCGTCCCGTCGGGAGCGGACGTCCGCACTGCCACGGCCGACGTGCTGGCGCTCGTGCAGGCGTGGCTGGCCGAACCGCGGTTCGCCGCGGCGAAGCTGGTCGTGCGGACCGCCGGTGCGCTCGACGGCGAAGACTTCGCCGCGGCCGCCGTCTGGGGCCTGGTGCGGTCCGCGCAGCAGGAGAACCCGGGCCGGTTCGTACTCGTCGACTCCGACGGATCCGCGCCGGCGCGGGACTTCCTCGGCGACGGCGAACCGGAACTGTCCATCAAGGACGGCGCCGTCTCGGCCGCGCGCGTCGGCCGGGCCACCCCGGGCGAGCCCGGCACCGAGTGGGACCGCGACCGGGCGGTGCTCGTCACCGGCGGCACCAGCGGTCTCGGTGCGCTGGTCGCCCGCCGCCTCGCCGCCGGCGGGCACCGGCACCTGGTCCTGGTCAGCCGGTCCGGCCGCGCCGAACCCGGCCTCCTCGACGACCTCGCCGAGCTCGGTGCCGAAGCCGACGTGCGGGCCTGCGACGTCGGGGACCGCTCGGCGGTCGCGGCGCTGCTCGACGGCCTCGAGCTCACCGCCGTCGTGCACGCGGCCGGCGTCCTCGACGACGGCGTCGTCGGCGCGCTGACGCCGGAGCGGTTCGACACCGTGCTGCGGCCCAAGGCCGACGGCGCCCGGCACCTGCACGAGCTGACGGCCGGGCGCGACCTCGCCGGGTTCGTGCTGTTCTCCTCGCTGGCGGGCACGTTCGGCGGGGCCGGGCAGGCGAACTACGCGGCCGCGAACGCCGTCCTCGACGCGCTCGCCGTCCACCGGCAGCGCCGCGGCCTGCCCGCGGTGTCGCTGGCGTGGGGACCGTGGACGGCCGAGACCGGCATGACCGCGGCCCTGCCCGAAGCGGAAATCCGGCGGCTGGCCCGCGCCGGCGTCGGGCTCCTCGCTCCCGAAGACGGCCTGGCCGCGTTCGACGCCGTGCGCGCGTGCACCGACCCCCTCGTCGTGCCGGTGCACCTCGACCTGCCCGCGCTGCGCGCCCTCGACGACGTCCCGCCGGTGCTGCGCGCTCTCGTCCCGCCGCGGCCGGCCACGGCCCGTCCGGCGGCGGCCGTGCCCGACCTCGCGCCCCGGCTCGCCGGGCTCGGCGCGGCGGAGCGGATCGAGCTGCTGCTGGACGTGGTCGCCGACGCCGTCGCGGTCGTACTGGAGCACGGCGACCAGGACAGCGTCGGGCCGGACCAGGCGTTCACGGAGCTGGGCTTCGACTCGCTGACCGCGGTCGAGCTGCGCCGCCGTCTCACGGCGGTGACCGGCCTGGCCCTGCCCGCGACGCTGGCCTTCGACCAGCCGACCCCCCGCGATCTCGCCGCGCACCTGGCGGAACTGCTCGCCCCGGACGAGAAGCCGGAGCAGGCGATCCTCGCGGACCTGGCCCGGCTGGAGAAGGCGTTGCGGGACACCGCGATCGACCCCGGCGCCCACGAGGAGATCACCGCGCGCCTGGAGCAGGTGCGCGGGGCGTGGAGCGGGCGCGACGACGTCGACGACGGCTTCGACTTCGACGAGGCCAGCGACGACGAGATGTTCGCGCTGCTGGACGAGAAGCTCGGAGCCGGCGACTGACCGCATCCGCGACGGCGAACTCGTCGCCGCGGTCGAGGAGGAACGGCTCAACCGGATCGAGCAGACCACGAAGTTCCCGGCCGGAGCGGTGCGAGCCTTGCCGGGCGAAGGCGGACGTGAGACCCGAGGAGATCGCCGCGGTCGGCGCAGCGGCTCGCGGAAGGCTCGGTGCTCGGCTGGGTGCAGGGCGCGTCGGAGTTCGGGCCGCGCTCGCTCGGCTACCGCAGCATCCTCGCCGACCCGGCCGTTCGCGCCGTTGGTGGCCGCCGAAGCCGCCGCCGAGTACTTCGAGATCCCCGCGACGCGCGGCAACTTCGACTTCATGTCGTTCGCGCTGCAGGTGCGTCCCGACCGCCGTGAGGAGCTCGGCGCGGTCACCCACGTCGACGGCACCGCGCGGGTGCAGGTCGTCGAAGCGGACGCGAACCCGCGCTCATCGAGGGGTTCGGGCGCGCGACCGGCACGCCGGTGGTGCTCAACACGTCGTTCGACAACAACGCCGAGCCGATCGTGCAGACCGTCGCCGACGCCGTGACGACGTTCCTCACCACCGACCTGGACTACCTGGTGGTCGGCGCCTTCGTCGTCCGCCCGGGCCTCGACCGGGCGGCGCCGCCGGCCGAGCTGGTCTTCGCGTTCCGCCCGGTGACGCGGCTGCGCACGACGACCCGCACCGGCGGCGAGACCGTGCACCAGGTGTACCTCGACCACCCGGGCGGCCCGGTGCTGGCGGAGACCCACGAGCTGCTGACCCGGCTCGACGGCAGCACGCGGCTCGGCGACCTGGCGCCGGACCTGGCCCCGACGCGTACCACCAGTGCCGGGAGGACCACGACCGCCCGTGCTCCAAAGAGCTCGTGAGTGAGAAACAGTGTTCCAACCCTGTTTCTCACTCACGACCCGGCGCCGAGCACCGAGGCGAGCTGGGCGCGGCCGTCGATCTTCAGCTTGCGGTACAGGCTCGTCAGGTGCTTCTCGACGGCCCGGCGGCTGATGCTCAGCTCGCCCGCGATCTCGGTGTTCGTCCGCCCGCCGGCCGCCAGGCGCGCGACGGTCGCCTCGCCCGCGGTCAGCTCCACCGTGGGCCGGGGCTGCTCCGCGTGGCCGAACGTGCCGTCCTCGCGTGCTTCGAGCCGGCCCGCGCCGCAGCTTTCGGCCAGCTCCCGCGCGCGGGACAGCAACCGCCGTGCCGCCTCCGGTTCCGTCTCGCGCAGGCAGGTGCCGAGGTCGGCGCAGGCCTTCGCCGCTTCGAGTTCGTCCGGTGCGCCGTCCAGCAGTTCGACCGCTTCCCGCAGCAGCTCGATCGCGTGCCGCCGGCCGGCGAGTGCGGCGAGCACCCGCAGCGACCGCCCGACGATCGCGGGCGCGCCCCACGCGACGGAGTGGCGGTGGTGCTCCTCGGCGAGCTGCCGCGCCTGCTCGGTCCGGCCGAGCCGCCGGGCCAGCAGCGCCGCCGACCCGCGCCAGGCGTAGATCGCCGGGTTGCGCCAGCCCGCCCGGTCCAGCAGGCGGCCGCGGTCGAGGAACTGCGCGAGCGCCGCGTCCGGGTTCTCGCGGGCGGCCAGCATCCCCTGCAGGCCGCGGCGGACCGCGAACACGGCGAGGTCGTCGCTGTCGGGGAGGTCTTCGAGCACCTGCCGCGCCAGGTCGCGGCGGCGTGCCGAGTCCGCGACCAGCGCCACCGTCGTGGCCGGCAGCGCCAAGACGTCGTAGCCGCCCGGCTCGGCCGCGCGGAACGCCCGCTCCGCCGGGTCCGCGGCTTCGGCGAACCGGCCGCGGGACAGCAGCGCCAGCGCCTGGTGGACGTCGACGAGCACGCGCGTCGCGGTCGTGGCCCGCGGCCCGCCCGCCGACGCCAGCCACGGCGCGACGGCGTCCGGCCGGCCCGCGGCGATCAGCACGAGCGGGACGATCCGCAGCGCGGTGCCGGCCCGGACGGTCCGGGCCGGCTCGTGGTCCAGCAGGACACCGGCGTGGCGGGCGGCTTCGGCGGCGGTGACGCGCCCGCCGAGCGTGGCGGCCAGCAGCAGCACCGCGCGCAGCTCCCGGTCGCCGGGGTTGCGCGGCCGGTCGGGCAGCTGCTGCAGCCGCCGCGCCGCCGCGGCCGCCCGGCCCGGCTCTTCGAGCGCGGCGAACCACTCCCGGGCTTCCAGGCGCGGCACGAGGTCGGGGTCGTCGACGCCGGTCGCCGTCCGGACCAGGTCGGTCACCAGCGGCCCGCGCGCGGCGGCGGTGAGCGGGATCCGGGCGACCGCTTCGGCCCGTTCGCGGCCCGCGGGCAGCAGCGGCGCGGCCTGCACCAGGTACCGCACGGCCGCCCGCGGATCGGGTTCGGCGGCGGCCAGCTCGGTCAGCAGCCGGGCGCGGCCGGGGTCGTCGGGCGGCAGGTCCAGCAAGGCGCGCCGCAGGTAGCGCGCGGCCAGGTCCGGGGCGCCGCGGCGCTGGGCCGCGACGGCCGCCGTCCGCAGCGTCGTGACGTCTTCGGGACCGCGCAGGGCGTCGACGCTGAGCAGCTGCGCGGCGACGTGCTCGGGCGGAAACCCTTGTGAGGCAAGCAAAGTGGCCGCGGCCCGGTGCGCGGCCGCGGTGTCCGCCGCGCTCCGCGTCTCCTCGACCACCCGCACCAGCGCGGGCTCGGGCACCAGCCGCTCGTCGACGGCGGTGCCCAGCCACGCGGCACCGAGCAGGGCGCGAGCTTCGGCGCACGCGGCCGCGTCCAGCCCGGCCAGCCGCGCGACGAGCTCGGGTTCCGCGTGCCGCCCGAGCGTGACGACGGCCCGCGCCAGCGCTCCGACCTCCGGTTCCCGCCGCACCAGCAGCCGCAGCCGTTCCCGTTGTACGGAGGCTCCGAGCTGACGCAGCGGCACGCAGTCCACGGCCCGGCCGGTGAGCCGGTGGGCGAACGCGCGGGACAACAGCTCGTCGAGGTCCTTCGGCCGGCCGCCGGTGAGCTCGTGGCAGGCGGTCGCGAACGCGGGGTCGGCGTCCAGCCGGGCGTCGACCACCCGGCGCGTGCCGTTTCGCGACAGCGCGTGGGCTCGCACGCCCGGTCCGGCGATCCGGGCGATCTCCTGCAGCGCCGGCGCACGCGGGCTGTCGGGCAGCACGACCCCGAGCCGCACCCGCGTCCCGCGCAGCCGGCCGGCGAGGAAAGCCAAGGCGCGCACCGAAGGTTCGTCGGCCCAGCGCACGTCGTCGACCAGCACGACGACCGGCTCGCGGGCGGCGAGCGAGACCAGCAGGACGTGCAGCCCGTGGAGCAGCGGCACGGCGCCGCTGCAGTCCGGCCCGGCCGCCGACTGGAGCAGTTTCGCGGCGATCGGTGGCAGGCCGGTCGCGCACGGGTCGCCGACCAGGGGCAGGACGAGCTGCCGCACGACGCCGAAGCGGAGGTCCCGCTCGGCGGGCGCCCCACCCGCCCGCAGCACCCGCGCACCTCCGTCGGCGGCGAGGCGGCCGAAGAGCCGGAGCAGCGCCGAGCGTCCAGTGCCGGTTTCCCCACGTACGGCAACGACTTCACCGGTTTCGCGGAGCGCGGCTTCCTGCGTTTCGCGTTCGAACAGCATCGCGTCAGCTCCCCGGCGTCCGGGTGGGCCAGTGATCCGCGAGCGCGGCCCGGCCCTTGAGGCCGAGCTTGCGGTAGACCTTGGTCAGCCGCAGTTCGACGGTCCGCAGCGCGATCGACAGTTCCCGGGCGATCTCCCGGTTGGCCAGCCCGCGGGCGGCGAGCTCGGCGACGTCCCGTTCGGCGGGCGACAGCGCGTCGGGGCGCCGGGCCGGGAACCGCGGCGCGGGCAGCGGGTCGGCGGGCCGCCGTGGCGCGGGCACGGTCCGCCGGAGCCCGGCGGAGGCCCGCTCGCGCAACGGCTCGAGCGCGGCGGCGGTACCCCAGCGTTCGGCGAGGGCCAGCTCCTCGGCGGCGAGCGCGGCGGCGGCCCCGTGGTCTCCGAGCCGGCGCAGCGCGAGACTCGCGGTCGTCCGCCAGGCGGCGACCATCGGGTTGACCCAGCCGCGCGAGCGCAGCACCCGGCCGCACTCCAGGGCGGCGTGGAGGGCGGTGCCGGGGTCGTCTTCGGCGAGGGCGAGTTCGGCCTCGGCGTGCCGGAGGAACGCAGTTGCGGCTCCGTGCTCGCTGCCGCGGGGGAGTGGCTCGGCGGCGAGGTGCCGGGCGTGTTCGAGCCGTCCGAGCCGCAGTTGCGCGGTGATCTCGACGGCGGCCCGGGCGGGCATGGCGAGCGGGTGCCAGCAGCGAACGGGCAGCTCCCGATCGGCGGCGGCGAGGTCGCGGAGGGCCTCCTCAGGCCGGTCATCCCTCAGCACGGCGGCGGCCCGGTGCACCAACGCCCGCGCGGCGGCGGCCCGGGCATCCCGCCGCCGGGCGGCCGCGATGACGACGGTCAGGGCGTCGGTGGCCTCGGCGAGGACCCCGGCGCAGACCAACGCCCGGCAAGCGGCGATCCGCGGCATGAGGGGAGCTTCCTCCCGCACGACGAGCGCCTGCGCGGCAAGGTCGAGCACGGCGCCCCGCTGTTCCCCCCCGGACAGCCAGCCGGAAGGCGGTGACCCCGGCGGAGGCGGGATCTTGCGCGCGGGGGAAGGGTGGGAGCGCCCTGGCCGGGGGCGTGCCGATGGCGGGTGGTGCGGATGGTGCCCGCGTTGGGCGGCCGAAGCGGATGCGGTCTTCGCTCGCGTCACGGCTGAGGGCGTGCGGGTCGGGTGCCGGCGTGGTGGTGTGGTTTTGGCCTGTGCTGCCGCGGAGTGCGTGCGGGTCGGGTGCGGGTGCGGTGGTGTGGTTTTTGTTTGTGTCGCGATCGAGTGTGTGTGGGTCGGGTGCTGGCGTGGTGGTGTGGTTTTGGCCTGTGCTGCTGCGGAGTGCGTGCGGTTCGGGTACTGGCGCGGTGGTGTGGTTTTCGTTCGTGTCGCGATCGAGTTCGTGTGGGTCGGGTGCTGGCGTGGTGGTGTGGTTTTGGCCCGCGCTACCGCTGAATGCGTGCGGTTCGGGTACTGGTGTGCTGCCGCGGAATGCATGCGGGCCGATCGTGGCCGGGTCGGGTGCCGGTGCGGTGGGGGCCGGGTTCTGGCCCGCGTCACCGTCGATCGCGTCCGGGCCGGGTAGCGGGGGTACCGGCATCTCCGGATCGGCCGCGGCTTCCTCGCGGGCGAGCCTCCCCAGCGCCACCAATGCGGGGTCCACAGTGGACGCCCGGCCCGGTTCCGCCACCAGGCGGTGCACCGTTTCCGCGTCCCCGCGGGCCAGGAGGAGGTCGGCGGCCGTCGTGGCGGCCGGGAGGGTGGCCAGTGCCGGTTCCGCCAGGACCTGGACCAGCCGGCGGTCGGCGTGGTCGGGTTCGCGGCGGACCACCGCCGAAGCCAGCCGGACCAGCAGCGCCGCCCGGTCGCTCGCGGAGGCAGGCTCGGCCAGCGCACGCCGCAGGGAATCGGCCGCCGCCACCGGGTTGCCCTGGGCCGACCACTGTTCCGCCGCCTCTTCGAGCACCGCTCGTGCCCACGGCTCGCCGACCGGTGGCGCGGCGCGCAGCAGCTCCGCCGCGACCAGCGCACCCGCCCCGCTCCGGTGCGCCAGTTCCGCACCGCGGCGGTACAGCCCGTCCCGCTCCGGCTCGGCCAGCTCCGCCAGCACATCGGCCGCCAGGTGCGGCTCCGCCGGGCGCCCGTCCGCCACCAGGCCGCTCGCCTCCAGCGCACTCAACGCACCGGGCACGTCCGCCGCCGGCAACTCGGCCAGCCCGACCGCCGCGACGACGTCCAGCCGCTCCGAAACCGACATCGCCCGCACGAGCGCCAGCGCCCCCGGCGGCAGGCCACGCCGGATCCGCGCCGCCCGCACCGACACGACTTCCCGCCCCGCGGCCGCCACCCGAGCCGGGGTCCACTCCGCCGGCGTGGGCCCGTGCGTCGCAGCCAGGTCGTGCAGCACCGCCGGTCGTCCGCGGACGACCGCCAGCACCGCCGTCTCCACCTCCGCCGGCAGCTCACCCAGCAGCTGCCGCACCAACGTCGTCGTCTCCGCCGGCCCCAACGGCCCCACCGCGATCCGCTGCCCCACCGCAACCGGCTCGTACGCGGTCGCGATCAGCAGCACCGGTGCCGTCCGCCCGGCCATCTCCGTGAACCACCGCAGCGACCACTCGTCCGCCCACTGCAGATCATCGACCGCCAGCACCAGCGCCCGCTCGCGCGCCAACCCGGCGAACGCGTCACACAGCAGCCCGGCGGCACGCTCGGGGTCGGCCAAGCACGCACCCACCAGGTCACCGAAATCCGCCGGCGGCACCAAAGCCGACGCGAGCTGGGTCACCGCCCCGAACGGAACCCCGTCCGGCACACAAGAAGCCGACGCACCCGGAGCCGCGCCCAGAGCCCGCCGCAGCAACGCCGTCCGCCCGACTCCCGCGGCACCGGAGATCCCCACCGTCGCCCCGAGCCCCCGGCCCAGCCCCGCCACCAGGTCGTCGAGCACGCTCACCGCGCGCTCCCGGCCGACGAGACGCGGTTCGCGCACGGGACGACCTCCTCCGCGGCCGGTCGACGTCGAGCCGGGCCGAGGGCAGCCTAAGCCGCCATAGCGGTCTCGACACCGGGGCGGCCACCGCACGCCGGAGCTCTGCCCGCCCGGCCAGAATTCGCGGGGACGGCCGGGCAATCCGCGACCTTGCGTGACTCAGTGGTCGCGCAACGCTTCCGCCAGTTCGGCACGGCCGCCGATGCCGAGCTTCCGGTAGACGCTCGTCAGGTGCACCTCGACCGTCCGCTGGGTGATGAACAAAGACTCCGCGATCTCCCGGTTGGTCGCGCCCTCCGCGGCTCGCTGGGCCACCCGCCGCTCGCTGCCGGTCAGTGCGTCGGACGGCGAATCCGTGCCGTGGCGCATCCGGCCGCCCGCCTCGGCCAGCGCCGGCAGCGAAAGGCCGAGCTGCTGCTTGTCACGACTGCGCACGGAAAGGTCGATCGACCGGCGCAACCGGTCCCGCGCGCCCTCGGCGTCGCCGCGCGCCAGCAGCCGCCTGCCGAGCAGGTACTCGGCCTTCGCCTGCTCGACCTTCGCGGGCGAATCCGCCAGGAGCTCCGCCGCGTCGCGCAGCCGCTCGATCGCCGCGTCGCCGTCGGCGAGCACCCCGCGCGACGTCTCGAGCATGCCCAGCGCCCGGTTCGTGCCCCAGCGGCGGACCGCGGGCTCGACGTCGTCGAGCACCGCCTCGCCCTCGGCCCGGCGGCCGAGCCCGGCCAGCAGCTCCGCCGATTCGTACCACCACGGCGCCAGCACCGGGTTGCCGATCCCGTTGCCCGCCAGGCTTTCCCCGCACGTCCGCAACACGGCGAGCGCGTCTTCGACGTCGCCCACGGCGGCCCGGGCGCGGGCCTTCGCGACCAGGTACCAGTGGTACTCGAGCGTGAAGTGCTCGAGCCGGGGCCGCTCGATCGCGGCCAGCGCCCGCTCCGCGCCGGCCGGGTCGCCGTGACGCACCAGCAGCGAGCCCAGCACCGCCTGCGGCATCGCGGTCCCGGGCGCCCAGCGCTCCTGCGTGATGACGTCGAACGCGTACTGCGCGTCCGCCAGCGCGTCGGTGAGGTTGCCGCAGAACTGGTGGACGAGCGCCCGCGTGGTCGCGCCGAGGATGTAGGTCCAGCCCTGGCCGCGGCGCTGCGCGTGGTCGAGCACGCCGCCGAGCGCCGCCAGCGCCGGCTCGGGCCGGTCGGCGAGGTAGAGGGTGAGCACGGCGCCGAGCACGGCCCAGCCGCCCGGGGCGACGTCGCCGATGCGCAGCACCTGCGCGGCCTGGGCGGTGACTTCCGCGGCGGGGCGGCCCTGCAGCGTGCCCAGCGACGAGAGCATGCCCAGCAGTTCGCGTTCCTCGGCGGTGTCGCCCGGCGGCGGGACGACGTCGCGGAACCGGGCGCCGACCTGGGCGACGGTGGCCTTCTCGTCCAATCCGGACAGCAGCAGCGCCGACTGGCCGACCATGCGCAGCGCCCGGTCGGCGGGGGAGGGGTCGGGACCGGCGACGGCGTCCAGCGCGTCGGCCACCTCGGTCGCCAGCGCGTAGGACCGCCGGGAGTTCTGGGCGCCGAGCGACACCATGACGTACTGCATGACGATCGGCACCCGCCGCCGCGGATCGGCCACCAGCCGCAACGCGCGTTCGAGGTGCTTCAGCGACGCCGCCGGGTCGGTCTGCCCGAGCACCCGGGACAGGTGCACGAGCACGGTGACGTCGTCCTCGTGGGCGCGCAGCACCTGCGTCAGGTACCGCGCGGCCGCCGCCGGGGCGCCCCGGCTTTCCGCCGCCGCGGCCGCTTCCCGCAGCACGGTGACCATCCACGGCTGCGGCGGCCCGTCGAGCACCAGCAGGTGGACGGCGACCTCCTCGCTGGAGCGGCCGCTGTCGTTGAGCAGCGTGGCCGCGCGTTCGCGCAGCCGGGCCAGGTCGGCGGGTGACGCGGTGTTCAGCGCGGCCGTGCGGATCAGGTCGTGGGCGTAGTCCAGCCGGTCGGGTTCGAGCAGCTCGCCCTCGCGCAGCGCGCGCACGGCGTGGCCGGCCGGCCCGGGCCGGGTGCCGGCGAGCGCGGCGATCGTCTCCAGCTCTTCGCCGCCCAGCACCGCGATCGCGCGCGCGACGGCCAGCGCGTCCGGCGACAGCCGGTCCAGCAGCGGCCGGACCACCGCCTCCCGGCCGAGCTCGTCGAGCACGCCGACGTGCCCGGCGTCCGGGGGCACGCGGTCGCGCAGCGCGCCGACCACGCGGTCGAGCAGGAACGGGTTGCCGCCGGTGATGTCGACGGCGTGGCGGACGAACTCCCGGTCCGGTGGCACGCCGAACCCGGCCGCCAGTACGCGGGCGACCGCGTCCTCGGCCAGCGGCGCGAGGTCGACGGCGAGGCAGTTCACGGCCGTGCCGATCTCGGCGAGCACCGCGGGGCCCGGTTCGCCCGGCCCGGTGCGCTGGGCCATCAGCGCCAGCACCGGCAGGTCCTCGGCCCGGCGCAGCAGGAAGCTCAGCCACCGCAAGGAGGTCTCGTCGCACCACTGGACGTCGTCGACCGCGAGGACGACCGGGCCGCGGGCGGCCAGGCCGGCCACCAGCCAGGAGAGGCCGTGCATGACGGAGTAGGTGTCGGCGGAGCCGTCGACGCGGTCGGGCGCGAGCGCGGGCAGCGCGAGCCGGGCGCTGCCGCTGAGCAGGCCGGCCTCGCCGGCGTCCCCGCGTGGCCACAGTGGACCGAACAGCGTCCGGACCGCTTCGTAGGCCCCGCCGCCGGTGTCGGCGCAGGTCACGGTGAGCACGGTGGCGGCGGTCCGGTCCAGTTCGTCGAGCGCGACGGCCAGCAGGCCGGTCTTGCCGATCCCGGCGGGCCCGCGCAGCAGCACCGCCTGCCCTTCGCCGAGGGCGGCGGCGCGAGCGCGGTCGGTGAGCACCCGCAGTTCCCAGTCCCGGCCCGCCAGCTCCGGCCGGGCCGATCCCCGCACCCCACTCCGAACAGCCACGTTTCTCCCGTCCGCGCGCGCAGGCCCGGCCGGGAGTCCGGCGGGCGTTCCCAGCCTGGCCCATCGGCCCGACGCGCGCGGCACCGGGCTCCTGCGCGCCTGGCAGCGGCCGCGCGGGCCCGGTTTTCCCCAGATTTCCGCGGAAATGCTTGACAGGACATCCGATAACGGATTCGAAGTATTTTCGCGTAATTTTTTCGAATGGTGTGACGCGCGACCGGGTTTTCGCCGGATCGCGTTCGCGTGGCGTACGGTGAGCGCGCACGACGACGTGACCCGGCCGTCTTTTCTCCGCATCCCCCAGAAAGAACCCTCAGTGACGAACGAAAAAGTGCTGTCCCTGTCCGTGCGCTCGGTGGAGCTCGGGGTCCGGGCCGCCACCCGCTGGGAAGCCTTGGCGCACATCGGGAAAACGCTCGAAACCTCCGGCTCCGTCCACACGGGATACCGGGACTCGCTGCACGCGCGGGAACGCCGTGCGTCGACCTACCTCGGGCACGGGATGGCCGTTCCGCACGGTTTGCACGTCCACGACTACCTGCTGGTGAACCCGGGGCTGGCGTTCACCCGGTTCACCACTCCCGTGCCGTGGGACGGCGAACGGGTTTCGCTGTGCATCGCGATCGCCGCGCCGGCCGCCGAGCACGTCGAAATCCTCTGCCGGATCACCGCGCTGCTCGTCCACCCGACGCACCTGGACGTCCTGCGCGCGTCGGAGGATCCGGGGGAAATCACCCGGATCCTCCGGGAAGCGTGAAAATCGGTTACTTCAGCCGGGTGCCGGCCGAGCCGAGCGCTTCACAGGCTTCGACGATCCGCGCCGCCATGCCGGCCTCGGCGGCCTTCAGGTACGAGCGCGGGTCGTAGACCTTCTTGTTGCCGACCTCGCCGTCGATCCTCAGGACTCCGTCGTAGTTCTTGAAGAAGTGGTCCACGATCGGGCGGGTGAACGCGTACTGGGTGTCGGTGTCGACGTTCATCTTCACCACGCCGTAGGACAC